>NZ_JBHZGM010000005.1:0-221239 GCF_043392685.1 Metapseudomonas phytobenefica
GGGCCGGAGTCGGAGGGTTGTTTCTGGATCACCGTCCAAGGCCCTCGAGACCAAGGACGGTGAAGATCTCCAAGTCCCGCTATCCGGTAGATCGCAAGGCTGCTCCTCTAAAGTGAACAGCATTACGCTTGATGCGGGCTTTTTCATGCTCGTTCGCCAGGATTCCTCTGCTTTGTCGGGGGCCTGGGGGGAGAGTTAACGCCTCCGCGCGGAGTCCGAGAGGATGTAGCGAGCTCTGCTCGCGATTCGATGCATGGGACATACGCGAGCAGAGCTCGCTTGTACGGTGTTCTGGTCCATATACGGGCTACGATCTGCCAGTTCGCTTCGCTCTGACCAAACCTGGTTGCTGATTCCCGGTTTTCCTGGTGGCAAGAAAAAGCCCGCATCTGCGGGCTTTTTCGTCATTTGAGCATTCAATGTGCGCGCGCTTCGTGCATCCGCGACAGCTGGCGTTCCAGCAGCGAAGGATAGGGCTCCAGCAGGCGTTCGACGCAGCAGGCGCCTTCCGGGCTGGTGATGGCGCGGATGCGCGCACGTTGGCGAACCAGGTCGTCCTCGGCGATGGCGCGCTCCACCAGCAGCAGGTTGCGGCTGTGCTGACTCAGGGCCAGGGCGCTCTGGGTGCTGTCGCTGAGCAGCAGGTCGCCCTGGCTGAGGCCGGAGAGGTCTTCGCCGAGGGTCAGGCCGAGCTGCAGCTGCAGGGTGATGCCGCTGTCGGCGACTTCGATCTGCAGGGCGTGCCCCAGGGCGCGCATCAGTTCGCCGCAGCAGAGCGCATGGGTCAGGAAGTCCTCGTCGCTGTCCTTGCTGTGGAAGAGCATCAGGCTGCTGCCGTCGTTCAGGGTCAGCAACTGGCCGTGGTAGAGGCGGGCGGCCTGATCGAGGCAGTCGCGGTAGCGCTGCAGCAGATCCATCAGGCGTGCACGTGGCAGGCGGCGCAGCTGGTCCTGGGCGCCCAGCTGGATGGCCAGCACGGCGCTGTTCTGCGGTTCGGCCTGAGCAGCGGGAGCAGGGAGCAGCTCGTCTTCGGTCATTTCCTCGCGCAGTTCGGAGAAGGGATCTTCGTCATCCGGCGTGAACAGCTTGCTAGGCGTCTCTTCCTCGCCGTCGAAGCTGTCGTCACTCAGGTCGCGGACCTCGAAGTGCTCAGGATCATCCTGCTCGTCCTCGAGATAGTCCTCGTCGGCCTCGGCGTAGTCCTGTTCCGGGATGGGCTCGAACTCGGGCTCGGGTTCCGGCTTCTCCGGTACCAGCCGTGCCTGGAGTTGACGGGCCAGGTCGCCGATTTCGTCCTGGCGGCCGGCACCGGGCGCGGGGTCGTCCGGGTCGCGCAGCCAGACCCGCAGTTGCAGCAGGGGTGTGGAGATGTGCCGGCCGAGGCGCAGGCTCAGGGACAGGGTAAGGGCCAGCAGGATCAGGCTGAGCAGGCCCATGCTCTGCAGGCTGATGGTCATGGGCTGCTGGAACTGCTCCATGTCCAGGCTCAGGCGCAGGTGGCCGGCGATCACTTCCTGGAAGGTGATGGGCGTTGAATACAGGCCTTCGGCCTCGCCCAGCAGCCCCTGCTTGGGCCGCGACCCGGCTTCGGCGAGGATGCGGTTGTCCACGCTGTAGATGGCCGCGTGGGCCACCAGCGGGTTCTTCACCAGGTTGTTGAGCAGCACATTGAGGCTGAGGATGTCGTTGGACACCAGCAGCTCGGTGGCTGACGCGGCGGTCTGCGCGGTCAGGCTCTGGCCCAGGGCGTCGGCCTGCTGTTGCATGGCCTGCTTGAACTGCATGCCCATGACCCAGGCGTAGATCACCAGCGCCAGGGCCACCAGCAACAGGCTGTGGCTGACGATGCGCAAGGCGATAGGCACGCGCCGCTGGCGCAGGGCGTGGAAGATCAGGAGAAAGAAATTGTCGGGTTTGACAGGCGTGGGCCGGTTCACAGAGCGCGGCTCTTTTCGGACGAAATTGTGGCGCAGTATAGCGAGCGGCCCTTGCAGGGCAAAGCGTCGAGCATGCCGCGGGTGCCGTGAAAGGGGGTAGAATGTGCGCCTTTTCATGCGCTGAGTGAGGTGCGACTTGCGCGAGATTGTCCTGATCAACATCACTGGCGAGGATCGCCCCGGCCTGACCGCGGCCATTACCGGTGCGCTGGCCCAGGGTGGCGTGAACATCCTGGATATCGGCCAGGCGGTGATCCACGACACCCTGTCGTTCGGCATCCTGGTGGAAATCCCGGGCAATGCCGAGGGCTCGGCGGTGCTCAAGGACGTGCTGTTCACGGCCTACAAGCTGGATCAGCAGGTACGCTTCACCCCGGTATCCGAGGCGGATTACCAGCAGTGGGTCGACGGCCAGGGCAAGAGCCGCTACATCGTCACCCTGCTGACCCGCAAGGTCACCGCCGAGCAGTTGCAGCGGGTGAGCTCCATCACCGCCAAGTACGGCCTCAATATCGACCACATCGACCGTCTGTCGGGGCGCATGCCGCTGGACATGCCGGCCGACCAGGGCAAGGGCTGCATCGAGTTCTCCGTACGGGGCGAGCCGGCCGATCCGGTGGCCCTGCGCGCCGAGTTCCTCAGCGTGGCCCAGGAGCTGAACGTCGACATCGCCTTCCAGCGTGACTCCCTGTTCCGCCGCAACCGCCGCCTGGCGGTGTTCGACATGGACTCGACGCTGATCGAAGCCGAAGTGATCGACGAACTGGCCAAGGCTGCGGGTGTGGGCGACAAGGTTGCCGAGATCACCGAGCGTGCCATGCGTGGCGAACTGGATTTCCGTGCCAGCTTCAAGGAGCGTCTGGGGCTGCTCAAGGGGTTGTCCGAGGACGTCCTGGAAGAGATCGGCGCCTCCCTGCGACTCACCGAGGGCGCGGAAACCCTGTTCGCCGAGCTCAAGCGCCTGGGCTACAAGACTGCCATTCTCTCTGGTGGCTTCAGCTACTTCGCCAAACAGCTGCAAGCCAGGCTGGGTATCGACTACGTGTTCGCCAACGAACTGGAGATTGTCGATGGCAAGCTGACTGGCGTGGCCATCGAGCCCATCGTCGATGCGCAGCGCAAGGCCGATCTGCTGAGCGAACTGGCGCAGAAGGAAGGGCTGCGCCTGGAGCAGACGATCGCTGTCGGTGATGGCGCCAACGACCTGCCGATGCTGGCTCTGGCCGGCCTGGGCGTGGCCTTCCGCGCCAAGCCGCTGGTCAAGCAGTCCGCCAAGCAGGCCATCTCTACCCTCGGGCTGGACGGCATCCTCTACCTGCTCGGCTTCCGTGACCGCGACGGCAGGGAATGACTGTCTGACACCAGCAATGAAAAAGCCGCCTTCGGGCGGCTTTTTCGTGGAGGGAACACAAGGGTGTAAACCTGTTTCAGGGCTAGGCGTGAGGTACGAGGGCGGGTTCGCCCTTACTCGTCCCCGGAGGAAAAGTCGTAATCCATTGCCTGGCTGGGGCCTTGCAGGTAGTAACCCTGGATGTAGTTGACCCCGGCCTGCCAGAGGGTGGCGAGAACGCTGGCGGTCTCGACGTAGGGCACGATGGTCAGCTTGGCCTGGGCGTGCAGGCTCGCCAGCAGGGTCTTGAGGGTCTCCTGGTTCTCCGCGCGGCCGAGCTCCTGGGTAAAGGAACCGTCCACCTTCACGAAGTCGATGGCCAGATGCTTGAGCGTGCTGAATGGGTTGAGTGAGCAGCCGAACTGGCTCAGCGCAACCTGGCAATGCAGCTCGGCGAGGCCCTGGGTCAGCGCCTTGGCCTGTTTCAGGTGGGCGATGGCGTCCGGCTCTCTGAGCTGGAAGATCAGCGCATCGGAAGGCAGGCGCGCGGCCTTCAGGGCAACGCTCAGCCACGGCAGCAGGGTCTGGTCCTGCAGGCTGACAGCGGAGAGGTGGACGAAGAGTCGGGTGTTGTGACCCTTGGCGCGATGCTCGGCCAGCAGCTTGATGGAATTGAGGATCACCCAGCGGTCGATCTTCTCGGCCAGGCCGGCTTCCTTGGCGGCATCGAGGAAGTCGGCGGGCGGTACTTCCTCGCCCTGCGGGTTGAGCAGGCGCAGCAGCACTTCGTAATGCTCGAAGTTGTCGCCACGCAGGCTGATGATCGGCTGGAACAGCAGGCGGAAGCTGTTGTTTTCCAGCGCCTGCTGAACCATGGCCACCAGGCTGCCACGGTTGGCCGCGGCGGCCAGTTCTTCGGCCGGGTCGTACAGCTTGAGGCCGTTCTGGTCGCCCAGTTCGTCGGCGCAGCGATGGGCGCGGTCCACCACCTCCTGGGCCTTGGGCGTGGTTTCGTTGAGCCCGGCGACGCCGATGCACAGGCTGACCTGAACGGTGCGGCTGCTGACGTCGAAGAGATGGATGTCGATCTTCTTCAGCAGATTCTGCAGGCTCTCGGCCGCCTGTTCGGGCGTGATGCCCTGCTGCAGGACGCCGAGCACGTCGTCGCCATAGCGGGCGAGCTGGGCGTCGCCGGCGAAGTGGGCGCGCAGGAGGTTGGCGAGGTCGGTGAGCAGCAGGTCGACGCCGGCGATACCGACTTCAGCCAGCAGGCTGGAATAGCGTGCGACTCGAATGTACGCGAGGCTCGACGGCTGGCTGGCCTTGACGGCGCGTTCGGCGGCGGCGTCGAGCAGTTCGTTGAAGTGGGAGCGATTGAACAGGCCGGTGACCAGGTCCTGACTGCTGATCTCGCGCAGCTTCTCTTCCAGTTCGGCGCTGCCGGTTTCGGCGCGGATCACCACCTGGATGCAGGGTTCGCCGTCGTAGGACGCGGGAGAAAAGTTCATCCGCGCCTGGAAACTCTGGCCGTCGGCCTTGCAACCGCTGCAGGTGAGCTCGCCGGCGCCTTCGCCATCGCGGTAGTTCTTCAGGAATTCCTTGAACCCGGCCTGGTCGGAGCCTGCGATCAGGTCGATCATCGGCATGCCTTCGAGTTCGTCGCCATCGTCGTAGCCGAACATCTCCACGTAGGCGCGGTTGGCATAGATGTGCATGCCGTCGTGGACGTAGGCGATGGCGTCCACGGAGCTGTCCAGCAGCAGCTGGCAGCGCTTCTCCGCTTCCCGCAGGCTGACCTCGGCGGCGCGGCGGGCGCGGCGTTGTTCGAGGTTGGCCAGTTCGCGGTTGGCCACCAGCACCAGGCGCTCGTCCTCGCCCTGGGGCAGGGCGTCCTGGGCGCCAAGGGCCAGGGCTTCGGTGATGAGGTCGGAGTCGTTGCCTGACACCAACTGGATGAACGGAATGTCCTTGGACTGGCGGCGGATGCTGTTGAGGGCTTCGCCGGGACTGAGGTGTTCGCTGCTCGGGGACGCGATCAGGAGGTCCCAGCTCTGCTGCAGGGCCTCATTGAGGTCGTCGGCGGAAAGGATGCGATGGACGCGGGTCGCTCGCCCGGCATTGCGGAAAAGGCTGACCAGGCGCTCGGCTTCGTTCTGCGAGTCTTCCAGGATCAGCAGACGGATCGTTTTCTTTTCGATGGCCATGGCCTGTGCTTAGCGCCGAACGAGCGCGAATAGGCGACGAATGGTGGACTCTTCGGGAATCTACAGTGACTTCCAGAGTGAGTCAAAATCTTCCTCGCCGCCTTTTGGCTGGCTTCCCGGAGCTGTGACCGGCTTCCCTTGTGGCGGTGTCGGTTGCTTGAGCACCTGGTATTCGAACTGGTTGAAACTGCCCGTGTTGGTGAGGCGCCGGGTGAGCATGGCGCGATGCTCGTTGCCGTGCAGGTTGATCTGCACCTTGTCGCCTTCCTGGAAGGGCAGGCGCGGGGTGAGCAGGGTGGCTGGGCGGGAAATGGCGCCGATCGCCGGCAGCAGCAGGGCGCGCAGGTAATGGCTGTTCTGCTCGCCCTTGCGCAGCAGCAGTACGCCGCAGGATTGAGCCTGGGGCGCCACGAGCTCTATTCCCATCTGGGTGCCGCCGCCGCGCACTTGGCGGATCCAGCGCACCACCGCGATGCTCCAGGCCTGGCCGGGGGCGTCCTGTACGCCGAGCAGCTCGCCGGCCTGCAGCTGGCTGGGGACTTCCCTGGACCAGTTCAGGCAGTAGCCGCCCGGGCTGTGGTTGACCACCGCGGCGTTGAAGGTCGGATAGCTTTCCGGGGCTGTGCTGACCTGGGGCGGTGCGCTGCTTTCGGAGACCGGGCGGGCGTACTCGATCTCCTCCAGCTGCATACCGGCCTGCCCGCCTTGGGTGGGCTGGGCGTCGAAGGCATTGGCCCAGACATCCTTCGCGGCTGGCTTGACCAAGGTACCGAATAGCGCCTGACCGGCGTCCTGCGAGAGCTTGAGCACATCGCCGAAGGGACGGCTGCCGGCGAGGAAGAAATGCAGGGCGCTCATGCCGATGCACAGGGTCAGGCTGCCCTGGCCGCGATTGCGCTGGAAGGTGCGCTCGGAAATGTCGCCCCAGGCCGAACTCAGGTGCTGCAACAGATCGAGAGTGATACCCGCCGGTACCAGCAGGCGTGACTGGCTGCGCTGCGCGGCCGGCAGCAGCAGGTACTCCTTGATGGCCTCGACCAGCGGCAGCGTGTCGAGGCCCAGCAGGGTGCGCGGTTCCACATCCTGGAACAGCGACTTGTAGCGGGGCGGCCCGTCCAGCTGCGGCGCCACTGCGAAGAGGCTGGACGGCAGCTCGGCGGACTGGAGCCGCACCAGGGTGCTCCAGGAGGGGAGGGCTTCAGCCAGGCGGGCGATGCCGATCTGGCGCATCTGGTTGCAGCGGGCGCAGCCCAGCAGCAGCGCAGCCAGGTAGCTCTGCTCCGTACTCAGCCCTTGCGCATGCTGGGCCAGGGGATCACGCACGACAACACGGTGAAGCTGGCGGCTTTCGGCCAGCCGGTAGAGCTGATGCAGTTCCAGCCAGAGACCTTCGGGCACCGGGCAGTAGAGCTGGTTGGAGCGGATCAGCGGCCCGTTGAGGGCGTGCACTGCGCGCTGCAGGGCGATGGTCAGGAGCTGGGCGCGATCGCGGTCACGGCCGGAACGCGACGCTTCCTGCACGATGATCAGCTTGTAGCCGATGGCCAGGTGGTTCTGCAGGGCCTGGCAGAGGTTGGCGACCTTGCGCGGACGCTCGTCCAGGACGATGGACTGGCCGAGGAAGTGTCTTTCCAGGTGCTGGCAGACAAAATGCACTTCCGGGCGAATCAGCTCCAGTAGCTGCAGGCGGTTGTCCGTCGGGGTGGCCAGTTGATTGAGTTCAACCAGGGCCTGATAGAGCTGGCGGGCCGTCTCCCCAAGGTTGGCCTTGGGCAGATGCGCAATCCAGCGTTTCAGCTCACGAGCGGTGGCGTCGCAGAAAGACAGGCTCTGTTTGCCAGGGGCGGGTACGCGCAACAGCAGGTGAGGGCTCTGGTGCTCCATCCGGATCGGGTTCTCCGACATCTTTCGTGAGGTAATGAATTGAATTTCAGCACTCTACAGCCGCTTTGCCCAGTGGCAGCCGATTCATGGCAGGGCGCTAGAGGTGTTGGAAGTGTGTGACGCACCCCTGATGAGACCCTGGCCGAGCGCAGCTCGTCGGCCAGGGTCGCGCCCGGTCAGGCGTCCTTCGGCATGGCCAGCAGCTGACCCATCTGCACCTGGCTGCCGGGCCAGGCGTTTTCGGCCCAGCGCACCTGGTCCGGACCGAACAGCACGATGGCGGTGGAGCCCAGCTTGAAGCGGCCGAGCTCGTCGCCCTTTTCCAGGGTGATCGGTGCTCGCGCGGCTTCGTCGTAGCTGAAGGTCTTCAGCTCGCGCTTGGGCGGCGTGACCAGGCCCGCCCAGGTGGTTTCGATGGACGCGACTATCATCGCCCCCACCAGTACCACGGCCATCGGGCCGCGCTCGGTATCGAAGATGCACACCACGCGTTCGTTGCGGGCGAAGAGTTCCGGCACGTTCTCGGCGGTGCTCTGGTTCACCGAGAACAGGCGGCCCGGCACGTAGACCATCTCCCGCAGAGTGCCGCCCAGGGGCGCATGCACGCGGTGGTAGTCCTTCGGCGACAGGTAGACAGTGGCAAACTCGCCCCCCATGAAGGGCGCGGCGCGCTCGGCGTCGCCGCCAAGCAGCTCCAGTACGCTGAAGCTGTGGCCCTTGGCCTGGAAGCAGCGGCCGTGCTCGATTGGGCCGATCTGGCTGATGGCGCCGTCGGCCGGGCAGAGGATGGCGCCGGGCGTTTCGTCCAGCGGGCGCGCGCCGGGCTTGAGGGCACGGGTAAAGAAGGCGTTGAAGTGCTCGTAGGCGGTGACATCCTCGACCAGTGCTTCGCTCATGTTCACCTGGTAGCGCTTGGCGAACCAGCTGGTGAAGACGTTCTTGAACCAGTGCACGCGGCATTCGGCGATGCAACCGGCCAGGCGCGACAGCAGGTGGTGCGGCAGCAGGTACTGGCTGATGATGAAGAGGCGTTCTTTCATTGGATTTCCTTGATGGGCGCTTCAGCTCTCGACCGGGGTGTCCGGGTGGTTGCCCCATTCGGACCAGGAGCCGGCGTAGCCTTTGACGCGCGGGTAGCCCAGGGCCTTGGCCACCAGATAGGTGAAGCCCGAGCGGTGATGGGTCTGACAGTGGGTGATGATTTCCTTGTCCGGGGTGATGCCCAGGGAGCGCAGGATTTCGGCCATGTCGCTGCGGATGCGCAGGGCGCGGGCCGGGTCCATGCCGGCGGTCCACTCGAAGTTGACGGCGCCGGGGATGTGCCCGCCCTTGGCGGTCAGGACCTTGGTGCCGTTGTACTCGCCGGGGCCACGGGCGTCCCAGATGGCCAGGTCGGCGGCGCCGAGGCGGCTCTGGATGTACTCGCGGGTGGCGGTGGGTTCGTCGTGCAGGGTCAGGGCGACCGGGCCGCCGACCGCTGCCGGAACGGCATCGCTGGTTTCCCGGCCTTCGGCCAGCCAGGCGTGCAGGCCACCGTCCAGATAGTGGTAGCGCTGGTGGCCGATCACATCCAGCAGCCAGATGAAGCGGCCGGCCCAGCCACCGCCCTCGTCGTCGTACGCCACGTAGGTGGCATCGGCACGATGGCCCAGTTCACCGAACAGCGCTTCGAGGTCGGCCTTGGCGGGCAGCAGGCCCGGTGCCGGCGGCTGGCCGAGCTGGGTGCGCTTCGGATCGACGAAACGGGCGCCCGGGATGTGGCCAGCGGCGTAACGGGCGGCGCTGGTGAGGTCGACCAGGATCAGTTCGTCGGCGCCAAGCAGGGGCGCCAGCTCGGCCGGTTCGATCACCAGCGGCAGGTTGGAGAAGGCAGACATGGAAGCCTCCGGTAATGGGCAAATTGGCAGATTGTATAGGAAAGCCTAGCGGCCGCGTCTGGCGAAGCTGGCGAGTGCCCGCTCGATGCACTGGGCCGTCTTGGCGAATGCGCGCAGGCTGATCTCGGCGAAGGGCGCGCCGTCCTGGTCGGCCACCACCAGCATGGCCACCCGGCCGTTCACGGCGATCGAGCGCAGCAGCAGGTGATGCCCCGGGAACAGGCTCTTCAACTGGCCGGGCAGCAGCGCGGAGAATTGCGCCATGTTGTCCGGCCCCAGGCGTAGCTGGCCCGGCTGGCTGAGCAGGCGTCGCAGCACCTGGCTCTGGTTCGGCTCCAGTTGCAGGCCACTGGCTTCCCTGGGCAGTCCCGCCTGCTGCTGGGCGAGCAGGCGGTTGTGGGTGCGGTCGGCCAGCAGCACCAGGACCCGGCGCATGCCGCAGCTTTCCAGGGCGTCGCGGGCGCAGGCGGAGAGCTGCACCACGTTGGCGAAGGGGCTGGGCTCGCGGATCAGCTCGCCGCAGTGGCGACGCCAGTCCGCGAGGGCGTCGGCGGAAGGGGCCGGTGCTGCAACCGGTTCGCGGCGCAGGCGGTGCTGGTTCCACGGCCAGAGCAGGGCCTGGGCGGGATGCCAGAGGTCACCGCGGGCATGCAGGCGCCCGCTTTGTGCAGCGTGCTGGTGAACCTGCTGCTGCAGTTCGTCCAGCGGCACTTTCATGAACAGCCCGGTGAGGCGCTGCCAGCGCAGGCTGTGTCCGTCGCCCCAGCCGGCATGGGCGGAAACCGCCAGGCCGTTCGCCAGCAGGACGGTGTTGCCGGGCTGGGTCAGCCAGCGACTGAGGGCGGGGTCGGCATCCAGCTGCTGCGTTTGTTGCAGCGGGTGCCCGTAGTCGCGGGCAATGTGCAGGGCCTTGACCAGCATGCGGCGGTCGTCGTTCAGCAGGCGATAGCCCTGGATGATCCAGTCGGGCAGCTTCCAGTGCTCGGCAAGGGCCTGGCAGAGGCGCAGCAGCGGGACGCCGAGTAGTTCGCGTTCGACCCTGGCGGCCGGTTCGCCCTCGCCCAGCACGCGCTTTTCCCAGGTGTCAAACAGCTCCGGGTGGCTGGCCAGCAGCGGCCAGAGGGGCGAGAGGAACAGCAGGCTGCACCAGTGGATTTCCTGCCAGAGGCGGGCCAGCCGGGCGGCGAACAGGCCGTTGGCCTGCTGGGCGGCGTGCTGGCTGATCAGTTGCAGTTGGCGAAGGGCGTGGGGAATGTCGTCCTCTGGGACGGCGGGCAGACGATTGAGCAGGACTTCCGCGCGCTTCAGGCCCAGGCGGCTGAGGGCGACTTCCAGGCTTTCCGCCGGGCTGCTCAGCATGTTGCCGGCGGCATTGGCTTCGCGCAGCAGGCTCAGGGCGAGGGCGGGACTGTCCTGGGTCAGCTCGGCGATATCGCGCAGGGAGCGGCGGCTGTCGCCCAGGGCGCGGCGGACTTTCTCGTGGGCGGCGGTGGGGACAGGCAGGCGCACTCCATCGAGGTGTTTGATCCAGCTGTCGAGACTGCGTGGCGCGGGCTTTACGGTTGACATAGAGGGCCGCCAATCTGGCTTTTCGCCTGAACAGGCTATAGTCTGGCGCATATCTTCCGATAATTAGAAGGGGCTCTTTTCATAACCCTTTCTACTGACTCTTCAAGCTTCCTCCCTATGGCAAAAATCCTCGGCATCATCGTCGTATTCGCCAGCGTGCTCGGCGGATACATCCTGTCCCACGGCAAGCTTGCCGCGCTGATCCAGCCCTTCGAAGTGATGATCATCGGTGGCGCGGCGCTGGGCGCCTTCCTCCAGGCCAACCCCGGCAACATGACGATGATCGTGTTCAAGAAGTCGCTGAAGATGTTCGGCACGCGCTTCAACCAGGCTTTCTACCTGGACGTTCTGCGCCTGCTCTACGAAATCCTCAACAAGAGCCGCCGCGAGGGGATGATGGCCATCGAGGCCGATATCGAGGACGCCCCCGCCAGCCCCATCTTCAGCAAGTATCCGGGCCTCCTCAAGGATGAGCGGATGACGGCCTACATTTGCGATTACCTGCGCATCATGTCCTCCGGCAACATGGCGCCCCACGAGCTCGAAGGCCTGTTCGACATGGAACTGGCCAGCCTGAAGGAAGAGCTGGAACATCCTTCCCACGCGGTCAACCGTATCGCCGACGGCCTGCCGGGCTTCGGTATCGTCGCGGCGGTGCTCGGCATCGTGGTGACCATGGCCATGCTGGGCGAAACCGAGCAGGCCGCCCTTGGTCAGCACGTGGGGGCGGCGCTGGTGGGTACCTTCCTCGGTATCCTCGCGGCCTACGGTTTCTTCGGCCCGCTGTCGGTGTCGCTGGCACACGACGCCCGTGAAGAGCTGAACGTGTTCGAGGCGATCAAGGCCTGTCTGGTGGCCTCGGCTTCCGGCATGCCGCCTTCGCTGGCGGTGGAATTCGGCCGCAAGACGCTGTTCCCGGCCCATCGCCCGAGCTTCAGCGAGCTGGAGCAGGCCGTACGCGGCAGCTGAAGGCTGAGTCATGGAGAACAACCAGCCGATCATCGTCAAGCGCGTCAAACGCTACGCCGCCGGTCACCACGGCGGTGCGTGGAAGATCGCCTTCGCCGACTTTGCCACGGCGATGATGGCCTTCTTCCTGGTGCTCTGGTTGCTGTCGTCTGCCACGCCGGAGCAGAAGAAAGCCATTTCCGGCTACTTCAAGGACCCCATCGGTTTCACCGAAAGCGCCAGCCCGTACGTCATCGACCTGGGGGGCACGCCCACGCCCGCGCCTGACCGCACCTTGAACCCCGAGCTGAAGGACGCACCGGATTCCCAGGAGTCGGTGGTCGATTCCCTGGACAAGACCCAGGTGGACGCCGGCCAGGTGGAAACCCTGGCCGAGCAGATCGAGCGCGAACGCCTGGAACTGTTGCTGCAGGAGCTGCAGAACAAGGTCGAAGAGAACCCCGAACTGCGCAAGTTCAAGGATCAGATCCTCTTCGAGATCACCCAGGACGGCCTGCGCATCCAGATTATGGATGCCGCCAACCGGCCCATGTTCGACCTCGGCAGCGCACGCCTGCAGCCTTACTTCGAGGACATCCTGCTGAACCTCGCCGAAACCATCAAAACCGTGCCGAACAAGATCAGCATCAGCGGCCACACCGATGCCAAGCCCTATGCCGGCACTGGCGATTTCGGCAACTGGGAGTTGTCCTCCGGTCGCGCCAACGCCGCGCGGCGCACCCTGATCGTCGGCGGCTACCCGGAAGACCAGGTGGCGCGGGTGGTGGGTTACGCCTCGTCGGCACTGTTCGACCGCAAGGACCCGTTCAACCCGGTCAATCGCCGCATCGACATCGTCGTCCTCACCAAGAAGGCCCAGCGAGCCATCGAGGGAGAACAGGCTGATGGCGCCGAGCCCGAGGAAGCGCCGCAACCTCCGCCGCCCGCCACCGAGGCTGTGCCCTCGACGGGCGATCCGGCCGCGCCCGTGCAGCCGCGTGAGTTGCGGGAGAAGCTGAATATCTTCGAAGACGGCGTGCTGAAACTGGACCAGTCCAAGGGGCAGTGATTGCCGCCCTCATGAAAAGGCCACGCATTGCGTGGCCTTTTTCGTTTTCGCGCCGAGCCAGCCTTAGTACTCGTCTTCGGGCAGGCTGGCGAGGATGTGCCGGTAGCTCGCCATCCGTTGCGGATGCACCCGGCCATCCTCCAGCGCCTTGAGCAGGGCGCAGCCCGGTTCGCGGTCGTGCTTGCAATCGCGGAAGCGGCAGGTCCCCAAGAGTTCGCCGAATTCGATGAAACCGGCCTCGACATCCTCGCGGCTGACATGGCCCAGGCCGAATTCGCGGATGCCGGGGGAGTCGATCAGCTCGCCGCCGCCCGGGAAGTGGAACAGGCGCGCGGTGGTGGTGGTGTGGGTGCCCTTGCCGGTGTGTTCGGAGAGGGCGCCGACGCGGGTGTCCACCCCCGGCAGCAGGCTGTTCACCAGCGACGATTTGCCCACCCCGGACTGGCCGACGAAGACGCTGATATGGCCGTCGAGCCTGGCCATCAGGTCCTCCATGCCGCCGCCCTGGCGTGCCGAGACTTCCAGCAGCGGGTAGCCCAGCTGCCGGTAGACCCCGAGCAGTTCGTCGAGCATGGCGCTGTTCTCGTCGTCCACCAGGTCGGCCTTGTTCAGCAGCAGCAACGGGCGGATGCCCGCGTGCTCGGCCGCCACCAGGTAGCGGTCGATCAGGTTGGCGTGGGGATGGGGCAGGGGAGCGAAGACGATGACGATCTGGTCGACGTTGGCTGCCACCGGCTTGAGTACGCCGCGCATGTCCGGGCGGCACAGCTCCGAGCTGCGCGGCAACTGGGCGACGATCACCCCGCTGCCCTGGGCGCCGGCGCGCCAGACCACGCGGTCGCCGGTAACCAGCGTCGGCAGGTTGGCGCGCAGGTGGCAGCGCATGATCTGGCCGGCCAGCTCGCCTTCCAGGGCCTCGACTTCCACCTGTACGCCGAAGTGGGCGATCACCAGGCCGGTCTGCTCCGGGCCGAGATCGCCGCCCTCGAGCTCTTCGAGCACGCGCGTTTCCCGCTTGGCTGCGCGGGCGGCGCGCTCTTCCTGAATCTTCTCGATGCGCCAGCTCTGCCGGCGGGTCAGTTGGCGTTTGGCCATGGTGGGTCCACTTGGAAAAAACCGCGCGAGTTTAGCACGCAGCCCGCAGCGGCAGCCTCTAAGCTAGAATGCGCGCTTCGCCGTGGAGACCGAATATGCAGAATGCCCTGAACCTGATCTGGATCGATCTGGAAATGACCGGCCTGAACCCGGATACGGACGTGATCATCGAGATGGCCACCATCGTTACCGACAGCGAGCTGAACGTGCTGGCGGAGGGGCCGACGATCGCCATCCACCAGAGCGACGAGATTCTCGCCGGCATGGATGAATGGAACACTCGCCAGCATGGCCAGAGCGGCCTGACCCAGCGTGTGCGCGAAAGCCGGATCAGCATGGCCGAAGCCGAGGCCCAGACCCTGGCCTTCCTCGAACAGTGGGTGCCCAAGGGCAAATCGCCGATTTGCGGCAACAGCATCTGCCAGGACCGCCGCTTCCTCTACCGCCACATGCCGCAACTGGAAGCCTATTTCCACTACCGCAATCTCGATGTGTCCACCGTGAAGGAGCTGGCTGCACGCTGGGCGCCGAAAGTGCGGGATGGGGTGAAGAAGAGCAGCAGCCACCTGGCGCTGGATGACATCCGCGACTCGATCGCGGAGCTGAAGCATTACCGGGAACACTTCTTCAAGATCTGAGTTTCCGCTCGCGGCGGTCTCGCCTCAGGTAGTGCTTGCCCCATGACGGGCAAGCGCCCACTCCACATGCTCGCGCACCAGTGCCGACGGATGTTCGCGGCGCAGCTGCAGGGCCTCCAGCACCGGAATGCTCGAAGGCGCATTGCCCAGTCCAACCGCCAGGTTGCGCAGCCAGCGCTCGTAACCCGCGCGGCGCAGGGGCGAACCTTCGGTACGGCTGAGGAATTCCTCTTCGCTCCAGCGGAACAGCTCCGCCAGCTCGGCGTTGTCCAGGCCGTGGCGCGGCTGGAAGTCGCTTTCGCCTGAAGGGCGGGCGAAGCGATTCCAGGGGCAGACCATCTGACAGTCATCGCAGCCGAATACGCGATTGCCGATCAGCGGACGCAGGTCTTCGGGAATGCTGCCCTTGTACTCGATGGTCAGGTAGGAAATGCAGCGCCGCGCGTCCAGTTGGTAAGGGCCGACGAAAGCGGCAGTCGGGCAGATATCCATGCACGCCGAACAGCGGCCGCAGTGCTCGCTGCCATGGGGCGCGTCCACCGGCAGCGGAGCATCGACGAACAGTTCGCCGAGGAAGAAATAGCTGCCGGCCTTGCGGTTGAGTACCAGGGTGTTCTTGCCGATCCAGCCGAGGCCCGCCTGCTCGGCGATGGCCTTCTCCAGTACCGGCGCACTGTCGACGAAGGCGCGGTAGCTGAACGGGCCTATGGCCTTCTCGATGCGTTCGGCCAGGTGTTGCAGGCGTTTGCGGATCAGCTTGTGGTAGTCGCGGCCCAGGGCGTAGCGCGAGACATAGGCCTTCTCCGGTTGCCCCAGCACCTTGGCCATGTGCGTATCGCCAGGCAGGTAGTCCATACGCAGGGAGATCACCCTCAGGGTGCCGGGCACCAGTTCGTCCGGGCGAGAGCGCTTGCTGCCGTGGGCGGCCATGTAGTCCATCTCGCCCTGGTGGCCGGCTTCCAGCCAGCGTTGCAGGTGGCTTTCGTGTTCGCCGAGTTCCACGCCGGTGATGCCCACCTGCTGGAAGCCCAGTTCGCGGCCCCATTCCTTGATGGATTGAGCGAGTGCGGCGAGATCTTGCGTGGAAAGGGTCATGCTGGGGCGGGAAACCGGTGTCGAGGTGGATATAATTCTGCCAGACCTCGCAGCTGCAACCGAATCCCATGCCTTCTTCCCGCGACGACCTGCCCATTTCGCTCCATTCCGCCGCCCAGGTGCGGGACCTCGATGCGCGCCTCATTGCCGCCGGCACGCCCGGCTTCGAGCTGATGCAGCGTGCCGCCCACGCGACCTGGCGCGCCCTGCGCCGGCGTTGGCCGGAAGCCGGAAGCCTCAGCGTGCTGGCCGGGCGGGGCAACAATGCCGGCGATGGCTACCTTGTCGCGGCCCTGGCCCAGCGTGCCGGCTGGCAAGTGAAGGTGCTGGCGGTGGGCGCTGCCGATGCGCTGACCAGCGACGCGGCGCTGGCGCGGGATGAAGCCGCTGCCGCGGGTGTGAGTATCCAGCCGTGGAGCGAATGCGCTGCCCTGGAAGGCGTAGTGGTGGATGCCCTGCTGGGCACCGGGCTGTCCGGCGAGGTGCGCGAGCCCTACGCCCAGGCGATCCGCCTGGTCAACGCCAGTGGACTGCCGGTGCTGGCCGTGGACATCCCCTCCGGCCTCTGCGCCGACACCGGCCGCGTCCTTGGCGTTGCGGTGCGTGCGAACCTGACGGTGACCTTCATCGGTCTCAAGCTGGGCCTGTTCACCGCCGATGCACCGAACCAGGTGGGTAAGCTGGTATTCGACGATCTGCAGGCCGATCCCGCCTTGGTCGCGCTGACGCCTCGCGTCGCCGAGCGTATGGCGGCGTGCAGTCTCGTGCGCCTGGCGCCACGTCCGCGCACTGCACACAAGGGGCAGTTCGGGCACTTGCTGGTGGTGGGCGGCGACCGCGGGTTGGGCGGTGCGGCGCTGCTCGCGGCGGAGAGTGCGCTGCGAGGCGGGGCCGGGCTGGTGTCGCTGGCGACCCGGCCCGAGCATGTGATGGCCGCGCTGGCGCGGCGCCCGGAAGTAATGTGCGCCGGCGTGAGCTCGGCCAACCAGCTGCTGGCCCTGGCGGACAGGGCCGATGTACTGGTGGCCGGGCCTGGACTGGGGCAGGACGCCTGGGGGCGCAGCCTGCTCAGCGTTGTCGCGGGGCTGGAGTCGCTCCAGGTCTGGGATGCCGATGCGCTCAACCTGCTGGCGGGCGGGCACGTCCGCCTGCCTGCGGGCTGCGTGATCACGCCGCATCCGGGCGAGGCCGCGCGTCTGTTGGGAATTTCCACTGACGAAGTCCAGGCCGACCGACCGCGCGCTGTGCTTGCGCTGGCGCAAAAGTTCGATGCCGTAGTCCTGCTCAAGGGCGCCGGCAGCCTGGTGGCGACCCCCGATGGGCGACTTGCACTCTGTGATCGCGGCCATCCGGCGATGGCCGGGGCCGGGTTAGGCGATGTACTCGCCGGCCTGATCGGCGCCCTGCTTGCCCAGGGGATGGACGCCTACGCGGCCACCTGCCTGGCCGTATGGCTGCACGCCTGCGCGGGCGAGAGTCTGGCCCGGGGCGGCCGGGGGCTGGCGGCCAGTGACCTGATTCCGACCATTCGTCAGTTGCTCGAGGAGTTTGCACCGTGCCTGAAGTGATCCTGCATGCCGAAGGCGAGGAGGCCATGCTGGCCCTCGGTGCCCGATTGGCGAACCTGACCCAGGGGCGCGGAATCCTCTACCTGCATGGGGACCTGGGAGCGGGAAAAACCACGCTATCTCGCGGCATCCTGCGGGGGCTGGGGCATGCCGGTGCGGTGAAGAGCCCCACCTTCACCCTGGTCGAGCCTTATGAGATCGGCGACAAGCGTGCCTTCCATTTCGATCTATACCGCCTGGCCGACCCGGAGGAACTGGAATTTCTGGGGATCCGCGACTACTTCGAAGGCGACGCATTGTGCCTGATCGAGTGGCCTCAGCGCGGCGCCGGCATTTTGCCAAAGGCTGACCTGGACATTAACATTACGCCGCAAGCGGGCGGCCGTTCGCTGCGTTTGTCGCCACACACCGAGCGCGGCGAAGCATGGTGTGCCGCCCTGGCCATGGGAGCGTGAAAACAAATATGGGGTGGGGTATGCGCTCGCGCGCACTGTTTGCCGGGATTGGGGTTCTGCTTGCGGCGTTCGCCGCTGATGTCCTGGCTGCCGCGGAGGTTCGCGGGGTGCGATTGTGGCGCGCGCCGGATAATACTCGCCTGGTTTTCGACCTGTCCGGGCCCGTTCAGCATTCCGTCTTCACCCTGACTGCGCCCGATCGCATCGTCATCGATATCAACGGCGCCCAGCTGGCTACCAGGCTGGAGCAGCTGTCCCTCAGCAATACTCCGATCACCAACGTCCGCTCCGCCCAGCGCACTCCTACCGACTTGCGCGTGGTGATCGACCTGTCATCCGCCGTGACGCCGAAGAGCTTTTCCCTGGCGCCCAACCAGCAGTACGGCAACCGTTTGGTGGTGGACCTGTTCGACCCGGAAGTGGCTGCCAGCGAAGCCAGTGCGCCGCGGGTGGCCACCGCGCCGAGCACGCCGCAACCGCCGGTGACGCCGACCCAGCCGGTTAGCAAGCTGCCGCCGGTGCCGGGCGGCAAGCGCGACATCGTGGTCGCCATCGACGCCGGCCACGGCGGTGAAGACCCGGGTGCCCTCGGGCCCAAGGGCCAGCACGAGAAGAACGTGACCCTGGCCATCGCCAAGGAACTGCAGCGCCAGATCAACCAGGAAAAGGGCTTTCGTGGTGAACTGGTGCGTACCGGCGACTACTTCATCCCGTTGCGCAAGCGCACCGAAATCGCCCGCAAGAAGGGCGCCGACCTGTTCGTTTCCATTCACGCCGATGCCGCGCCCAGCCGCAGTGCGTTCGGCGCCTCGGTATTCGCCCTGTCCGATCGCGGCGCCACCTCGGAAACCGCGCGCTGGCTGGCCGACAACGAAAACCGCTCCGACCTGATCGGTGGCGTGGGCAGCGTCAGCCTCGACGACAAGGACCGCATGCTGGCTGGTGTATTGCTGGACCTGTCGATGACCGCGACCATGTCCTCCAGCCTCAATGTCGGCCAGAAGGTGCTGTCCAACGTCGGTCAGGTCACCCCGTTGCACAAGCGCCGGGTGGAGCAGGCCGGCTTCATGGTGCTGAAGTCGCCGGACATCCCCTCGATCCTGGTGGAGACCGGCTTCATCTCCAACCACAACGAATCGCAGAAGCTCGCCTCGCCCAGTCATCAGCAGGTACTTGCGCGTTCGATCAAGACCGGCGTCAAGCAGTTCTTCCAGCAGAACCCACCGCCTGGAACCTACATCGCCTGGCTGCGCGACCAGGGCAAGATCGCCATTGGCCCGCGCGAGCATGTCGTGACCTCCGGCGAGAGCCTGGCGCTGATCGCCCAGCGCTACGAGGTGAGCCTGGCCGCCCTGCGCAAGGCCAATTCGCTGTCCAGTGACAACATCAAGGTCGGCCAGACCCTCAGCATCCCCGCCGCGACCCTGGCGGCCCAGCCATGAGCAACCTGCCGCGAATCCAGCTGCTGAGTCCGCGGCTGGCGAACCAGATCGCCGCCGGCGAGGTGGTCGAGCGTCCCGCCTCGGTCATCAAGGAACTGCTGGAAAACAGCCTGGATGCCGGTGCCCGGCGCATCGACGTCGAAGTGGAGCAGGGCGGAATCAAGCTGCTGCGGGTGCGCGACGATGGTGGCGGTATTCCGCCCGACGATCTGCCGCTGGCCCTGGCGCGCCACGCTACCAGCAAGATTCGCGACCTGGAGGACCTCGAACGAGTGATGAGCCTGGGTTTCCGTGGCGAAGCGCTGGCCTCTATCAGCTCCGTCGCGCGTCTGACCCTGACCTCGCGCACCGCCGACGCGGACCAGGCCTGGCAGGTGGAAACCGAAGGCCGTGACATGGAGGCGCGGGTTCAGCCTGCAGCCCATCCCGTTGGTACTTCGGTGGAAGTGCGTGACCTGTTCTTCAATACACCGGCGCGCCGCAAGTTCCTGCGGGCGGAGAAGACCGAATTCGACCACCTGCAGGAAGTCATCAAGCGCCTGGCTCTGGCCCGTTTCGATGTGGCGTTTCACCTGCGCCACAACGGCAAGACCATCTTCGCCCTTCATGAGGCGCGTGACGCCATTTCCCGCGCCCGCCGCGTCGCCACGGTCTGCGGACCGGCGTTCCTGGAGCAGGCGCTGCCCATCGAGGTGGAGCGCAACGGCCTGCATCTCTGGGGCTGGGTCGGCCTGCCGACCTTCTCCCGCAGCCAGGCGGACCTGCAGTATTTCTACGTGAACGGGCGTATGGTGCGCGACAAGCTGGTCGCCCACGCGGTGCGCCAGGCCTATCGCGACGTGCTGTACAACGGCCGGCACCCGACCTTCGTGTTGTTCTTCGAGGTCGATCCTGCGGTCGTCGACGTCAACGTGCACCCGACCAAGCACGAGGTGCGCTTCCGTGACAGTCGCATGGTCCACGACTTCCTCTATGGCACCCTGCACCGCGCCCTGGGCGAGGTGCGTCCCGAGGACCAGCTGGCCGCGCCGGCCGCCACCGAAGCCGTCGTGCGTCCGAGCGGACTTGCCGCTGGCGAGTTCGGCCCCCAGGGCGAGATGAGCCTTGCGGCCAATGTGCTGGAGCAGCCTGCTGCCGAGCCAACCTGGCGCCCGCCGGCAGGAGGTTACCAGGCGCCGCGTCCGCAGCCTGTCGTACCAATCGCCGAGGCCCAGGGTGTCTATCGCGAGTACTTTGCGCCGCTGCCCGCCGCCTCCGCGCCTGTCGTGCTGCCGGAATCCCAGGGCGATGTGCCGCCGCTGGGCTACGCCCTGGCCCAGCTCAAGGGCATCTACATCCTCGCGGAGAATGCCCAGGGGCTGGTGCTGGTGGATATGCACGCGGCCCATGAGCGCATCACCTATGAACGGCTGAAAGTCGCGATGGCCAGTGAAGGGCTCAAGGGGCAACCGTTGCTGGTGCCGGAATCCATTGCGGTCAGCCAGCGTGAAGCCGATTGCGCCGAGGAACACGGCGAATGGTTTCGCCGTCTGGGCTTCGAATTGCAGCGCCTTGGCCCGGAAACCCTGGCTATTCGTCAAATCCCGGCCCTGTTGAAGCAGGCCGAAGCCTCGCAATTGGTGCGCGACGTCCTGTCCGATCTGCTGGAATACGGCACCAGTGACCGCATCCAGGCGCACTTGAACGAGTTGTTGGGCACCATGGCCTGCCATGGCGCCGTGCGCGCCAATCGCCGTCTGACCCAGCCGGAAATGAACGCCCTGCTGCGGGATATGGAACACACCGAACGCAGCGGCCAGTGCAACCATGGGCGTCCGACCTGGACGCAGCTGGGAATGGATGACCTGGACAAGCTGTTCCTGCGCGGTCGCTGATCATGACTGAACGGCTGCCGCCGGCGATTTTCCTCATGGGTCCCACGGCCGCCGGCAAGACTGACCTGGCCCTGGAGCTGGCGCGGGTGCTGCCGTGTGAGTTGATCAGTGTCGATTCGGCATTGATCTACCGCGGCATGGACATTGGCACCGCCAAGCCGGACAAGGCCACCCTGGCCGAATTTCCCCATCGACTGATCGATATCCGAGACCCGGCCGAAAGCTACTCCGCCGCGGAATTTCGCGCGGACGCCCTGGCCGCCATGGCGGAAATCACCTCCCGGGGTCGAATTCCGCTGCTGGTGGGCGGCACCATGTTGTATTACAAGGCGTTGCTGGAGGGGTTGGCGGACATGCCCAGCGCCGACCCTGAAGTTCGCGCCGAACTGGAAGCCCGCGCCGCCCGTGAAGGCTGGGGCGCCCTGCATCGGGAGCTGGCGGCGGTCGATCCGGAGTCCGCCGCGCGCATCCATCCCAACGATCCCCAGCGGCTGGTCCGCGCGCTCGAGGTGTACAAGGTCAGCGGGCTCACCATGACCGCCCATCGACAGCGCCAGGCTGCGCAAAATACGGCCGGGAATACGCCAGGAACGGCGCATTTGCCTTATACTGTCGCGCACTTGGCCATTGCGCCGGCGCAACGCCAGGTATTGCACGAAAGAATTGCGCAACGTTTTCGCTTGATGCTGGAACAGGGCTTCATCGAAGAGGTCGAAGCGCTGCGACGCAGAAGTGACTTGCACGCGGGACTGCCGTCTATAAGGGCGGTTGGTTATCGCCAGGCCTGGGATTACCTGGATGGCGTGCTGACCCGGGACGGGCTGGAAGAGCGAGGCATCATCGCCACTCGCCAGCTCGCCAAGCGACAGTTCACCTGGTTGCGTAGTTGGTCCGATCTGTACTGGTTGGACAGCCTGGCTTGCGACAATCTGCCGCGTACCTTGAAATACCTGAGGTCGGTCTCCATATTGAGCTGAGGCCTCACCTGTTACCGTCTATCCTTGGGGGTAGGGCGGATACCAGTCATCTTTCTTGTCATTTGAAAACTAAAACGATTGATCCCTAAAGGAGAGCGGCACATGTCAAAAGGGCATTCGCTACAAGACCCTTACCTCAATACCCTGCGTAAGGAACGCGTACCGGTTTCCATCTATCTGGTAAACGGCATCAAGCTGCAGGGCCAGATCGAATCCTTCGACCAGTTCGTGATTCTGCTGAAGAACACTGTCAGCCAGATGGTCTACAAACACGCGATTTCCACTGTTGTGCCGAGTCGTCCGGTACGCCTGCCCAGCGCCTCCGAGCAGGAGCAGCCTGAGCCGGGTAACGCCTGATAGGAGACTGCTTTGTTTTTCGAACGCCCTGGTGGTGGTGAACGGGCCATCCTGGTTCATCTGGAAGGCCAAGATCCCGAGGCGCGCGAAGACCCGCAGGAATTCCTGGAGCTTGCACGTTCGGCCGGTGCGGATACGGTGGCATTCGTCTCCGTTTCCCGTCACCAGCCAACGGCCAAGTATCTGATCGGCAGCGGCAAGGTCGATGAATTGCATGACCTGGTGAAGGCCGAAAAGGCTGAGCTGGTCATCTTCAATCACACCCTCACGCCCAGCCAGGAGCGCAACCTCGAGCGCGCCTTCGAGTGCCGGGTGCTTGACCGTACCGGTCTGATTCTCGACATCTTCGCCCAGCGCGCTCGTACCCATGAGGGCAAGCTGCAAGTCGAACTGGCCCAGCTCAATCACATGAGCACGCGCCTGGTGCGCGGCTGGACCCACCTTGAGCGTCAGAAAGGTGGTATCGGCCTGCGGGGCCCGGGTGAGACCCAGCTGGAAACCGACCGTCGCTTGCTGCGAATCCGCATTCGCCAGATCAAGCAACGTCTCGAGAAGGTGCGCAGCCAGCGCGAGCAGGCCCGTCGTGGCCGCAAGCGTGCGGATATCCCCGCTGTTTCCCTGGTCGGCTATACCAACGCCGGCAAATCCACCTTGTTCAATGCCCTGACCACGTCGGAGGTCTACGCGGCTGATCAATTGTTCGCGACCCTCGATCCGACCCTGCGCCGGCTCGAGCTGGATGACCTGGGTCCGATCGTGCTGGCCGACACCGTAGGCTTCATTCGTCACCTGCCGCACAAGCTGGTGGAAGCCTTCCGGGCTACCCTTGAAGAATCTGCCAGCGCGGACCTGCTGCTGCATGTGATCGACGCCCATGAGCCGGAGCGCATGGCACAGATCGAGCAGGTGCTGGCGGTGTTGGGCGAGATCGGCGCTGAAGGCCTGCCTATGCTGGAGGTCTACAACAAGGTCGACCTGCTGGAAAGCGTCGAGCCGCATATCCAGCGCGATGGCGACGGCAAGCCTGAGCGCGTGTGGCTGTCTGCACGTGATGGCAGCGGCCTGGAGTTGCTGGAGCAGGCGATAGCCGAGTTGTTGGGCGAGGATCTGTTCGTGGGTACCTTGCGCCTGCCGCAGCGTTTCGGCCGGTTGCGGGCCCAGTTCTTCGCCCTTGGCGCGGTGCAGACCGAGGATCACAACGAGGCCGGTGAGATTCTCCTCGCCGTACGCCTGCCGCGTGTCGAGTTGAATCGATTGGTCAGTCGCGAAGGCTGGCAGCCGAGCGAGTTTCTAGAGCAACACACTTTGCAATAAAGCCCGTTCAGGTGATTTTGCGGCGGGCTGCGGGCTTGGGTAGCATGGGCGGGCGCGCCGTGGGCGCGTCTTTGCTTTATCAGTATGGAGAGCGCTATGGCTTGGAACGAGCCGGGTGGCAACTCGAATAACCAGGATCCCTGGGGTGGACGCCGTGGTGGCGACCGCAAAGGGCCACCGGACCTGGACGAAGCCTTCCGCAAGCTGCAGGACAGCCTGAACGGATTGTTCGGCAGCGGCAAGAAACGTGGCGGCGGCGATGATGGCGGCGGCAGATCGGGTGGCTTCGGCCTGCTCGGCATCGGCCTGGCCCTGCTTGCCGTGGTCTGGCTGTACAGCGCGGTCTATGTGGTGGACGAGCAGGAGCAGGCCGTGGTGCTGCGCTTCGGCAAGTACTACGAGACTGTCGGTCCCGGCCTGAACATCTATTTCCCGCCGATCGATCGCAAGTTCCAGGAGAACGTCACCCGCGAGCGAGCCTACAGCAAGCAGGGACAGATGCTCACCGAGGACGAGAACATCGTCGAAGTGCCGCTCACGGTCCAGTACAAGATCAGCAACCTTCAGGACTTCGTGCTGAACGTCGACCAACCTGAAGTAAGCCTGCAGCACGCCACCGAGAGCGCCCTGCGCCACGTGGTCGGCTCCACCGAGATGGACCAGGTCCTGACTGAGGGCCGCGAGCTGATGGCCAGCGAGATCAAGGAGCGTCTGCAGCGCTTCCTCGACACCTACCGCACCGGTATCACCGTCACCCAGGTCAACGTGCAGAGCGCGGCAGCCCCGCGTGAAGTGCAGGAAGCCTTCGACGACGTGATCCGTGCCCGTGAAGACGAACAGCGCGCGAAGAACCAGGCCGAAGCCTACGCCAACGCCGTGGTACCCGAAGCCCGTGGCCAGGCGCAGCGCATCATCGAGGACGCCAACGGCTACCGCGATGAAGTGATCGCCCGTGCCGAGGGTGAGGCCGATCGCTTCAGCAAGCTGCTGGTCGAGTATCACAAAGCGCCGGAAGTCACTCGCCAGCGTCTGTACCTCGAAACCATGCAGGAAGTGCTGGCCAACACCAGCAAGGTGCTGGTTTCCGGCAAGGACGGCCAGAGCAACCTGCTCTACCTGCCGCTGGACAAGATGATCGATAACCGTGGCACCAGTCAGGCGCCGGTAGCGCCGGCAGGATCGGCCGCCGCAAGCGGCAGTGACCTCGGGTCGCGCGTCGCCACTGACTTGCAGCAGCGCAATCTGCGTTCCAGGGAGAGTCGCTGATGAGCAATAAATCGCTGTTTGCCCTGATCGGCGGCGTGGTGGTGGCCCTGCTCCTGTGGAGCAGCCTGTACATCGTGTCGCAGACCGAGAAAGCAGTACTCCTGCAGTTCGGCCGGATCGTCGAGGCTGACGTCCAGCCCGGCCTGCACTTCAAGATTCCGTACGTCAACCAGGTGCGCAAGTTCGACGCGCGTCTGCTGACCCTGGATTCGCCGACCCAGCGCTTCCTGACCCTGGAGAAGAAAGCGGTGATGGTGGATGCCTACGCCAAGTGGCGCGTGGCTGATGCCGAGCGTTTCTATACCGCGACTTCCGGCATGAAGCAGATTGCCGACGAGCGTCTGTCCCGTCGTCTCGAAGCCGGCCTGCGCGACCAGTTCGGCAAGCGCACCCTGCACGAAGTGGTTTCCGGTGAGCGCGATGCGCTGATGGCGGACATCACCGCTTCCCTCAACCGCATGGCCAGCAAGGAGCTGGGCATCGAGGTCGTGGACGTGCGGGTGAAGGCCATCGACCTGCCCAAGGAAGTGAACCGCAGCGTGTTCGAGCGGATGAGCACCGAGCGTGAGCGCGAAGCCCGCGAGCACCGCGCCAAGGGTTCGGAGCTGGCTGAAGGCATTCGTGCCGACGCCGATCGTCAGCGCCGCGTACTGCTGGCCGAGGCCTATCGCGAAGCCGAGGAAACTCGCGGTGATGGCGATGCCAAGGCCGCTGCAATCTATGCCAAGGCGTACGGTCAGGATCAGGAGTTCTACTCCTTCCACCGCAGCCTCCAGGCCTATCGCGAAAGCTTTGCCAACAAGGGCGATGTGATGGTGCTGGATCCCAATAGCGAGTTTTTCCGCTATCTGGACAAGGCTGCACGCTGACGCAAGGCCCCCGGTGGACGCTCATCGTCCGCCGGGGTGACCGTCAGGGAAAACGTGTTATCATGGGTCAGCCGGGAAATCCCGGCTTTTTTGCGTCCGCGGGAATCATGTGGCAGGAACTCGGCATTGCCTTTTGTCTGATGCTGGTGCTGGAAGGCATCCTGCCCTTCCTCTATCCGCGCCGTTGGCGCGCCGCGGTGCTTGGGTTGGCGGAGTTCAAGGACCGCCATCTCCGCCTGATGGGCCTGTCCAGCATGTTGCTGGGGACTGGCCTCCTTTATCTGCTTCACTGATGGCTTGCCGCCCGGCTGAGAGGGGATTGGCGAAATGGCAACGGTAGATCGCTGGCTGCTGCCAGACGGTATCGAAGAAGTACTGCCGCCCGAGGCGGCACGCATCGAGGCAGCCCGCCGCCAGGTGCTGGACCTGTTCCAGCGTTGGGGCTACGACTTCGTGGTCACTCCGCATATCGAATATCTCGAGTCCCTGCTGACTGGTGCCGGCCAGGATCTCGACCTGCGCACCTTCAAGGTGACCGACCCGCAGTCGGGCCACCTGATGGGGTTCCGCGCCGACATCACCCCGCAAGTGGCGCGCATCGACGCCCATACCTTGCGCCGTGAAGGTCCGAACCGCCTGTGCTACGCGGGCAGCGTGCTGCACGCCAAGCCGCGGGCGCTGTCCACCTCGCGCAGCCCGATCCAGCTGGGCGCCGAGCTTTACGGCGATGCCAGTCCGGCGAGCGACGTCGAGGTCATCAGCCTGATGCTCGAGATGCTCGAACTGGCCGCCGTGCCGGACGTGCACATGGATCTCGGCCACGTCGGCATCTACCGTGGCCTGGCTCGGGCTGCCGGTCTTTCCGGTGAAACCGAGCGCAGCCTGTTCGATGCCCTGCAGCGCAAGGCAGTGGACGAAGTTGCTGAACTGACTGCAGACCTGCCGCACGAACTGGCGTCCATGCTCCGCGCTCTGGTCGAGCTCTGTGGTGGCCGCGAAGTGCTGGATCTTGCCCAAGGCGTGCTGATGGATGCGCCGGAAGATGTGCATCGCGCGCTGGACGAGCTGATCGCCATTGCCGACGCCCTGGAGCTGCGCTATCCCGAACTCCCGCTCTACTTCGACCTGGGCGAACTGCGTGGCTATCACTATCACACCGGGGTGGTCTTCGCCGCCTTCGTTCCGGGCGTTGGGCAGTCCATCGCCCAGGGCGGTCGCTATGACGACATCGGCGCCTATTTCGGTCGTGCTCGTCCGGCTACGGGCTTCTCCACCGACCTGAAGACCCTGGTGACCCTGGGCAGCATGGTGCTGGAGCAGCCGGTTCCCGGCATTTGGGCGCCGGATAGCCACGACCCGTACCTGTGGTACGAGGTCAAGCGCCTGCGTGCCGAAGGGCAGCGTGTGGTGCAGGCCCTGCCGGGGCAGGAAGTTGCAAGCGCGGCGGAAGCCGGTTGCGATCGCCAGCTGCTCTTGCGTGACGGGCGCTGGCAAGTGGCGGTGCTTTCCTAGTAAGTGGCTTCATGGCTGGTGCAAGACTGCCGGCCACTAACGAGTTTGTGTGTTTTCCGCCGGCGGCTGCCGGCATCGAGCTTCTGCGAAGAGGACAAGTGTTATGGGTAAGAATGTCGTAGTCCTGGGCACCCAGTGGGGTGATGAGGGTAAGGGCAAGATCGTCGATCTGCTGACCGACCAGGCTGCCGCCGTCGTGCGTTACCAGGGCGGCCACAACGCCGGTCACACCCTGGTGATCGATGGCGAGAAGACCGTGCTGCACCTGATCCCGTCCGGCATCCTGCGCGAGAATGTCGAGTGCCTGATCGGCAACGGCGTGGTAGTGGCGCCCGATGCGCTGATGCGCGAAATCACCAAGCTGGAAGAGAAGGGTGTACCGGTGCGCGAGCGCCTGCGCATCAGCCCGGCTTGCACCCTGATCCTGCCGTACCACGTAGCCCTGGACCAGGCGCGTGAAAAGGCCCGTGGCGACGCCAAGATCGGCACCACCGGCCGCGGCATCGGCCCTGCCTACGAAGACAAGGTCGCCCGTCGCGGCCTGCGCATCGGTGACCTGTTCCACCGCGAGCGCTTTGCCGCCAAGCTGGGCGAGCTGCTGGACTACCACAACTTCGTCCTGCAGCACTATTACAAGGAGCCGGCGGTCGACTTCCAGAAGACCCTCGACGAAGCCTTGGGCTACGCCGAACTGCTCAAGCCGATGATGACCGACGTCGCCGCCCGCCTGCACCAGCTGCGCAAGCAGGGCGCCTACATCATGTTCGAAGGCGCGCAAGGCTCGCTGCTGGACATCGACCACGGCACCTACCCGTACGTCACCAGCTCCAACACCACCGCTGGCGGCACCGCCACCGGCTCCGGTTTCGGCCCGCTGTACCTCGACTACATCCTCGGTATCACCAAGGCCTACACCACTCGCGTGGGTTCCGGCCCGTTCCCGACCGAGCTGTTCGATGACACCGGTGCCTTCCTGGCCAAGCGTGGCCACGAGTTCGGTTCGACCACCGGTCGCGCCCGTCGCTGCGGCTGGTTCGACGCCGTGATCCTGCGTCGCGCCATCGAGATCAACAGCATCTCCGGCCTGTGCCTGACCAAGCTGGACGTGCTCGATGGCCTGGAAACCATCCGCATCTGCACCGGCTACAAGGGTGCCAATGGCGAGCTGCTGGAAGATGCGCCGACCGATGCCGACAGCTACATCGGCCTGCAGCCGGTCTACGAGGAAATGCCGGGCTGGAGCGAATCCACCATCGGCGCCAAGAGCCTGGAAGAACTGCCGGCGAACGCCCGCGCCTACATCAAGCGCGTGGAAGAGCTGGTAGGTGCGCCCATCGATATCATCTCCACCGGTCCCGACCGTAACGAGACGATCATCCTGCGTCACCCCTACGCCTGAGTCTTCCGACTCCCCAGAAGGGCCGCCCAGTGCGGCCCTTCGTCGTTTCGGCGGCTGCAAATGTCGCGCTGCTGATCGGCACGCACTTTGCTGGCACTTTATAAATCCGGGTTATCGCCGTTATAGCGGTAACGGTCGTTAAGGAGCCTCAGTCGTGTCAGTCATCCTGTCTTTGTTGCAAAGCCGTTTGTTGCGTCCGGTATTCATTGCCCTTGGGGTTGCGTTGCTGGTGCAGGTGCTGGTGGCCGTTGCCCTGACGCGGAGCACCGTGAATTCCCTGGTGGATGAGCTGGGCGTTCGTCTGGGTGGTGATACCCAGCTTCTGGCGGGTGATCTCGAACAGGCCGGGCAGGAAGTGTCCGGCAGTCTCAGTGCGCTTTCCGGCAAGACCCGCGAGCGCCTGGGGGCGGCCCTCAGTGCGCGTCTCCAGCAGGAGCAGGGGCAGCTGCGCCAGACGCTCGAGCAGAGTCTCAAGGAGTCTGCCAACGACCTTGCCCAATTGCTCGCCGCCGTAGCGCCCCGGGCGATGTGGGACAACGATGTGCCCACGCTGTCCGAATTCGCCCGCCGCGCCCAGCGCAATCCCAATGTGCTTTTCGTCATCTATGACGATGCCAACGGGCAGCATCTGACCCGCTATCTCAATCGCGAGAACCCACTGATCAAGGCGTTGCTGGCCAAGGGGCAGGGCGAGCGCGCGCTGGACAAGGTGCTGAATGCGGCCGCCAGCGATCCATCCGTCTATCTGGTGGAGGCCTCCATCAGCCCCAATGGCGTGGAGATCGGCAAGGTGCGAATGGGGGTTTCCACCGCGGCCGTGGAAGAGGAGCTCAAGGCGCTGGACCAGCGCTTCTCCGCCCTGATCGCCAGTGGTGGCGAGCTGGTCGGCGAAAGCCTTGCCGGTGCCGCCAGTGAGAGCAGTGCTGCGCTGACCGCGCGCCTGCAATCGGCTCGCGAGACGGCCGCAAGCATGAGCGCTGGCACTCGCCAGGCTGTCGAGTCGGCGGCTGCCGAGTTGCGCTGGCGCATCGGCCTGGGATTGGTGCTGGTTGGGCTCGGCGTTCTGCTGGTGCTGGCTGTAGTGCTGGGGCGCCGGGTGGTGGTTCGCCTGCGCCTGCTGATCGAGGCGCTGAACGATCTGGTGGCCGGTGAGGGCGATCTGACGCGCAGGGTGCGGATCGACAGTCGTGACGAGGTCGGGGAAATGGCCACTGCGGTGAACCGCTTCGTCGACAAGCTGCAGCCCATCGTCCGCGAGGCGGGTGATGTGGCGCAACGCACCGGGCTGGAGATCGAGGCGCTGTCCGAGCGCAGTCAGTCTGCCGAATCGGCCGCCCATCGCCAGCGCAGTGAGGTGGAAGGCAGTCTCAGCGCACTGGCGGGCATGGTGGCCGAAGCCCAGTCCGAGAGCCAGGCCATGCAGGACGCCCTGCGCCAGGTGGGCGAGATCCGCCAGGCCGCCCAGGACAACGCGGCCATCGCACGCAAGGTGGGTGGCCTGATCGAGGATCTGGAAGCGCGGGTGCAGAACGGTTCCGAAGTGATCGAGCGGCTGGCGCGCCAGAGCGAGCAGATCGAGATGGTGCTGTCGGTGATCCATGGCATTGCCGAGCAGACCAACCTGCTGGCGCTGAACGCGGCCATCGAGGCGGCGAGGGCAGGGGAGAGCGGTCGCGGTTTCGCCGTGGTTGCCGACGAAGTGCGGGCGCTGGCCAGCAAGACCCAGCAGTCCACCGGCGATATCCAGGAGCATATCGCTGCGTTGCAGACCGGGGCGCGTGAAGCGGTTTCGGCTATTTCCCAGGCTCGCGAGCGGGCGGTAGAAGGTCTGGAAGCACTACGCGACAGTGAGCGCTTGCAGCAAAGCGTGCAGCAGGCGGTGGAGCAGGTGCATGGCGCGGTGCAGGCGGCGGCCCGCGCGGCGGAACACCAGGCGGCGGACGCCGATGGCGTGCGTGGCCGGGTGGATGTGATCCACGCCGAAGCCCGCCTGGCGGCTGAAGCTGTGGCGGCGACCGCCAGCAGCGGGCGCGTGCTGGCCGGCCTGGCCGATCAGCTCAAAGCCAGCCTGGGGCAGTTCAAGGCATAAAGGGGAATGCGGGAGAGGGGGCGGGCGCAGGCCTGGCCCCTGATCTGGCGATCGTTACGGAATGTCCGGAAGCCAGAAAGCACAAAGCCGAGCAGAGCTCGGCTTTGTTGAAGAGTGGTGCCCAGGAGAAGACTCGAACTTCCACGGTGTTGCCACCGCTAGGACCTGAACCTAGTGCGTCTACCAATTCCGCCACCTGGGCACATTGCGATGATCGCTCATCGACTTATACGGTATTCATCGTTGAACGACACGGAACCGTACGATCCGTTAAACGAGAAACCGAGCTTTGCTGCTCGATTTCAAAGAAGTGGTGCCCAGGAGAAGACTCGAACTTCCACGGTGTTGCCACCGCTAGGACCTGAACCTAGTGCGTCTACCAATTCCGCCACCTGGGCACTTCCGGATGCGGATGACTGCTCATCTGCTTCCTTCACAACGTCTCAGCGACGCTGTGGGCGCGAACTATACGAGCCGACTTTTGTGTTGTAAACCCCTGAACGCGAAAAAAATTATTCTTCTGACTAAGCTGACCGAGAATCGGAATTCGCGCTTCAATAAGAACCATGGCAAATCCCTCTATGGATAAAAAGGTGATCACCCCTTGATGGCCGATTGGCAGAACCTCGACCCCGAGGCCGCACGCGAGGCGGAAAAATACGAAAACCCCATCCCCAGCCGCGAGTTGATCCTGCAGCGCCTCGATGAGCGCGGCGCCCCGGCCAGCCGTGAACAGCTGGTGGAAGAATTCGGTCTGACCACCGATGAGCAACTGGAGGCACTGCGCCGCCGGCTCCGCGCCATGGAGCGCGATGGTCAGCTCATCTATACCCGCCGCGGTACCTACGCACCCGTGGACAAACTCGACCTCATCTGCGGACGCGTCAGCGGTCACCGCGACGGTTTCGGCTTCCTCATTCCCGACGACGGTTCCGAAGACCTCTTCCTCAGCCCTGCGCAGATGCGCCTGGTGTTCGATGGCGACCGCGCCCTGGCCCGCGTCGCTGGTGTCGACCGCCGTGGCCGCCGCGAGGGTGCCCTGGTGGAGATCATCGAACGGGCCCACGAAACCCTGGTCGGCCGCTTCTTCGAAGAAAGCGGCATTGCCCGGGTGGTGGCCGACAATCCGAAGATCCAGCAGGAAGTGCTGGTGCCCAGCGGCAAGCAGGGCGCTGCCAGGCATGGTCAGTTCGTCCAGGTGAAGATCGAGCAGTGGCCGAGCAACTTCCGCCTGGCCCAGGGCGAAGTGGTGGAAGTGCTGGGCGACTACATGGCGCCGGGCATGGAGATCGAAGTCGCCCTGCGCAGCTATGACATTCCCCACGAGTGGCCCGCCGCCGTGATCAAGGAGGCGGCCAGGCTCAAGGCCGAAGTGGCCGAGAAGGACAAGGAAAAGCGCATCGACCTGCGCGACCTGCCCCTGGTCACCATCGACGGCGAGGACGCCCGCGACTTCGACGACGCCGTGTACGCCGAGGCCCGCAAGGGTGGCGGCTGGCGCCTGATCGTCGCCATCGCCGACGTCTCCCACTATGTAAAGGTGGGGTCGGCGCTGGATGAGGAAGCGAGCAATCGCGGCAACTCGGTGTACTTTCCGGAGAAGGTCATCCCGATGCTGCCGGAGGCGCTGTCCAATGGGCTCTGTTCCCTGAACCCCTTGGTGGATCGCCTGGCGATGGTCTGCGACATGACCATCTCCCGCGCCGGCAAGCTGACCGGCTACGAGTTCTACGAGGCGGTCATCCATTCCCACGCGCGGCTCACCTACACCAAAGTCAGCCAGTTCCTGGAAACGCCGGAATCGGCCGAAGCCAGGCAGTTCGCCGAGCAGCTGCCACACCTGGTCAAACCCCTGCAGCAGCTCTACAAGCTCTACAAGGTGCTGCTGGCGCAACGCCAGGTGCGTGGGGCCATCGACTTCGAGACCCAGGAAACCCGCATTGTCTTCAGCGCCGATCGCAAGATCTCCGAGATCCTGCCGACCCAGCGCAACGATGCCCACAAGCTGATCGAGGAATGCATGCTGTGCGCCAACGTGGCCACCGCGCGCTTCCTGCAGCAGCACGAAATCCCGGCGCTCTACCGTATTCACGAAGGTCCGCCGAGCGAGCGCCTGGACAAGCTGCGGCAATTCCTCGCCGAACTGGGGTTGTCGCTCAATCGAGGCAAGAACGAGCCGACGCCGAGCGACTACCAGGCCCTGCTGGAGAAGATTCGCGAGCGCCCGGACTTCCACCTGATCCAGACAGTCATGCTGCGCTCCCTCAGCCAGGCGGTATACAGCCCGGACAATGAGGGGCACTTCGGCCTCAACTACGACGCCTACACCCACTTCACCTCGCCGATCCGGCGTTATCCGGACCTGCTGGTGCATCGAGCCATCCGCAGCCTGATCCGCTCCAAACGCGAGAGTGCCCATGTGCGGCGCGCCGGTGCGGCGAGCATGCCCAAGGCGCGCATCTATCCCTACGACGAGGCGCGCCTGTTCCAGCTCGGCGAGCAGTGCTCGATGACCGAGCGGCGCGCCGACGAGGCGACCCGCGACGTCACCAACTGGCTGAAGTGCGAGTACATGCGCGACCGCGTGGGCGAAACTTTCCCCGGTGTGATCTCGGCCGTGACCGGCTTCGGCATCTTCGTCGAACTGATCGACATCTATGTCGAAGGCCTGGTGCACGTGACGGCGCTGCCGGGTGACTACTACCACTTCGATCCGATCCACCATCGCCTGTCCGGCGAGCGCAGCGGCCTCAGCTTCCGCCTGGGCGACGAGGTGGAAGTAGTGGTGGCGCGGGTCGATCTGGACGAACGCAAGATCGATTTCGAACTTTCCGAGAACGTCCTTACCGCACCGGTAGGCCGCAAGAATCGCGGCGCCGACAAACCTCTTCCCGGCAAAGGCAAGACCAAGGCTGCCGGGCCCAAGGCCGGCAAGGGTCGCAGTCGGGGGGCCAAGGGGGCGGCCCGCCACGCCCAGCAGGGTACGTCCACCCTCCAGCAGGAGCCGAAGGCGGCCGTGGCGCCGCGTCGGCAGCGCGCCGGCAAGGTCCAGGCGTTGCCTGCCGTGCCACCGGAAATGCTCGCCCAGGCCGAGGAGATGCTCGGCAATACCGATGTGAACAAGAGCCGTGCGGTGAAACAGGCCCTGCTCAACGAAGCGCGTCAGGGCGCCAAGTCCAGCAAGGGCAAGCGTCCGGCACAGAACGCCCTGGACAAGCCCGCTAGGGACTCCGCCGCCGGGGCCACCGCCAAGCCGCCGAAGAAGAAAGCCAAGGCGGCGAAGGCCAAGGTCGCCAGCAAACCCACGAAACACCGTAAAGGGCCGCCGAAACCCAAGGCGCCCGGTAGCAAGGTCAAGAAATGAGTCAGTTGGAAAAGGTCTACGGCGTACATGCCGTGGAGGCGCTCCTGCGTCATCACCCCAAACGTGTCAAGCAACTCTGGCTGGCGGAAGGCCGGCATGATCCGCGGGTCCAGGTCCTCCTCGACCTGGCCGGGCAGCACCGCATCGAGGTGGGCCAAAAGGATCGCCACGAGCTGGACGAATGGGCCGAAGGCGTCCATCAGGGCGTGGTGGCCGAGGTCAGCCCCAGCCAGGTCTGGGGCGAGAACATGCTCGACGAACTGCTTGAGCGCACCCCCGGTGCGCCCTTGCTGCTCGCGCTGGACGGCGTCACCGATCCGCACAATCTGGGCGCCTGCCTGCGCACCGCCGACGCCGCTGGCGTACTGGCGGTGATCGTGCCCAAGGACAAGTCCGCCACCCTCAACGCCACCGTGCGCAAGGTGGCTTGCGGCGCGGCGGAGGTCATGCCGCTGGTGGCGGTGACCAACCTCTCGCGCACCCTCGAAAAACTGCAGAAGAAGGGCCTCTGGGTGGTCGGAACCGCCGGCGAGGCGGAGCAGGAGGTCTACGAGCAGGACATGACCGGGCCGACCGTGCTGGTCATGGGGGCGGAAGGCAAGGGCATGCGCCGCCTGACCCGCGAACATTGCGATTACCTGGTCAAGCTGCCCATGGCCGGCAGCGTGAGCAGCCTGAACGTCTCCGTGGCCACCGGCGTCTGCCTGTTCGAGGCGGTTCGCCAGCGCCGCAGCCGTCCCCAGTGACGGCCTGCCCCGGATGGCTTCGCTGCCGTTCGGGGCTGTTCAAAGTTTCGCCAATTTACCTTGCGCGGCATTCAGCCCTTCTCTAGAATGTCGCCCCTTGCCGTGGGGGCAGGCTCGCGCACGTCCCCGGCCCGGCAAGCCAAAACGAGATATTCACTCCTTGCCTGACCACGATGTTGGCAGGCTACAACCCGTAAGGAGCATTTATGCGTCATTACGAAATCATCTTCCTGGTTCACCCGGACCAGAGCGAGCAGGTTGGCGGCATGGTTGAGCGCTACACCAAGCTCATCGAAGAAGACGGTGGCAAGGTTCACCGCCTGGAAGACTGGGGCCGTCGTCAGCTGGCCTACGCCATCAACAATGTTCACAAAGCTCACTATGTGATGATGAACGTTGAGTGCAGCGGCAAGGCCCTGGCCGAGCTGGAAGACAACTTCCGCTACAACGACGCCGTTATCCGTAACCTGGTCATCCGTCGCGACGAAGCCATCACCGGCCAGTCCGAGATGCTCAAGGCCGAGGAAAACCGCAACGAGCGCCGCGAGCGCCGTGAGCGCGTTGAGACTGACGCTGCCGCCGAAGGCGAAGACAGCGACAACGCTGACGAGTAATCCACGGATCTATTGAGGAGCCAAGTTCATGGCACGTTTCTTCCGTCGTCGTAAGTTCTGCCGTTTCACCGCTGAAGGCGTGAAAGAGATCGACTTCAAGGATCTCAACACCCTGAAGGCCTACATCTCCGAAACTGGCAAGATCGTTCCGAGCCGTATCACCGGCACCAAAGCCAAGTATCAGCGTCAGCTGGCCACCGCTATCAAGCGCGCCCGCTACCTGGCCCTGCTGCCCTACACCGACAGCCACGGCCGTTGATCTCGGTCGGTCGACCTAGGTAAGGGATAGATCGCAATGCGCGCTCTGGCTGAGTTCATCATGCGCGGTCGTATGCAGGCCACCCTCGTGGTAGTCGGTGCAGCGGCCCTGCCCCTGATGTTCTGGCTGAGCGCAGCCGCGGGCAGCCTGGTGCTGCTGCGGCGTGGTGTGAACGATGCTCTCGGCATCATTGCCTGGGCACTGCTGCCGGCTCTTGGCTGGTGGTACTTCGGCGAGCCGCGCACCTTGATGGTGCTGCTCGGCGCGCTGGGGTTGGCCCTGGTACTGCGTTCCAGCGTGTCCTGGACGCGGGTGCTGATGATCAGCGTGGCGCTTGGTCTGTTGTACGGCCTGGTGCTGGGCGCGGTGTTCCGCGAGCCCATAGCCGCCATGGCGGTCGAGCTGCAGAAGCTCATGCCGCAGGTGATGGGTAACGTCTATTCGCAATTGGCGGATGACGAGCGAGCGCGTCTGGGAGCCATGGTCGCGCCGGTCCTGACCGGCCTGATCGCGTCGCTGCTGCAACTGGTCAGCGTGCTGAGCCTGATGCTCGGCCGCTACTGGCAGGCAGCCCTGTACAACCCAGGTGGTTTCGGCAACGAGTTTCGTGCGCTGAGGCTGCCGCCGGCACTGGCCTTCGGCCTGCTGGCCGCCATGCTGCTGGGTCCTAACCTGGGCCTGGAGCTGGCGATGCTGACGCCGATCTGCAGCGTGCCGCTGGCATTCGCCGGCCTGGCCCTGGTGCACGGTCTGGCGAAGCAGGGTGGGCTGGCCGGTTTCTGGCTGGTGGGTTTGTACGTGTCGCTGCTGCTGTTCATGCAACTGATCTATCCGTTGCTGGTGGTTCTGGCCATCGTCGACAGTCTGATTGATTTTCGCGGACGCAAGGCGCGCAAGAACGGCGCCGGCCCTGCGAACGGTGAAGGTTAAAAGTTAAGAGGTAAGACTCAAATGGAAGTCATCCTGCTCGAAAAAATCGCCAACCTGGGCAACCTGGGCGACAAGGTGAATGTAAAGTCCGGCTACGGTCGTAACTACCTGCTGCCGCAAGGCAAGGCCACCGCTGCTACCGCCGAGAACGTTGCTGCGTTCGAAGCCCGCCGCGCTGAGCTGGAAAAGCAGGCTGCCGACAAGAAAGCCGCCGCCGAAGCCCGCGCTGCCCAGCTGTCCGAACTGGAAGTGACCATCACTGCCAGCGCCGGCGACGAAGGCAAGCTGTTCGGTTCCATCGGCACTCACGACATCGCTGACGCCCTGACCGCCGCTGGCGTTCCGGTTGCCAAGGCTGAAGTCCGCCTGCCCAACGGCACCATCCGTCAAGTTGGCGAGTACGACGTTGCGCTGCACCTGCACACCGACGTCGAAGCTGCGGTCAAGCTGATCGTGGTAGCCGGCTAAGCAAGCCGTCGAAGTGAGCTTGCACTCAGGTGCCGGCTCGCTAACATCGGGCACGTCATTGCACATGCGATGACGTGCCCGATGTCTTTCCAGCCCAAGAATTTTCCGAGCCTATGAACGAGATCACCGTCCCGGAACAGTTCGACCTGCAGACCGCCGCCCTCAAGGTACCGCCTCACTCCATCGAGGCCGAGCAAGCCGTCCTCGGGGGCCTGATGCTGGACAACAATGCCTGGGAGCGCGTGCTTGACCAGGTATCCGACGGCGACTTCTATCGACACGACCATCGGCTGATCTTCCGCGCCATCTACAAACTGGCCGAGCGCAACTCGCCGTTCGACGTGGTGACCCTGTCCGAGCAACTGGACAAGGAAGGGCAGCTGTCCCAGGTGGGCGGCCTGGCCTACCTCGGCGAACTGGCGAAGAACACGCCGTCGGTGGCCAACATCAAGGCCTACGCGCAGATCATTCGCGAGCGCGCCACCCTGCGCCAGCTGATCGGCATCAGCAACGAGATCGCCGACAGCGCCTACTCGCCCCAGGGCCGGACCGGCGAAGAGATCCTCGACGAAGCCGAGCGCCTGATCTTCCAGATCGCCGAAGCACGACCGAAGACCGGTGGCCCGGTGGGCATCAACGACATCCTGGTCAAGGCCATCGACCGCATCGACGAGCTGTTCAACAACGGCGATGCCATCACCGGCCTGTCCACCGGCTTCAACGACCTGGACACCCAGACCAGCGGCCTGCAACCGGCCGACCTGATCATCGTCGCCGGCCGCCCGTCCATGGGTAAGACCACCTTCGCGATGAACCTGGTCGAAAATGCCCTGATGCGCAGCGACAAGGCGATCCTGGTGTATTCCCTGGAGATGCCCTCCGAATCCATCGTGATTCGTATGCTCGCGTCCCTCGGCCGCATCGACCAGACCAAGGTCCGTGCCGGTCGCCTGGACGACGACGACTGGCCGCGACTGACCTCCGCGGTCAACCTGCTCAATGACCGCAAGCTGTTCATCGACGACACCGCCGGCATCTCCCCGTCCGAGATGCGCGCCCGTACCCGCCGCCTGGCGCGCGAGCACGGCGAGATCGGCCTGATCATGGTCGACTACCTGCAGCTCATGCAGATTCCGGGCTCCAGCGGCGACAGCCGGGTGAACGAGATCTCCGAGATCTCCCGCTCGCTCAAGGCCCTGGCCAAGGAATTCAACTGCCCGGTGATCGCCCTGTCCCAGCTCAACCGCTCGCTGGAACAGCGTCCCAACAAGCGTCCGGTGAACTCGGACCTTCGCGAATCCGGAGCGATCGAGCAGGACGCCGACATCATCATGTTCGTGTACCGCGACGAGGTGTATCACCCCGAGACCGAGTACAAGGGCGTTGCCGAAATCATCATTGGCAAGCAGCGTAACGGCCCCATCGGCACCGTGCGCCTGGCCTTCCTCGGCAAGTATTCGCGCTTCGAAAACCTGGCACCGGGCGCTTACAACTTCGAAGACGAGTAACGGGTATCCGGCGCACCGAGCAGCGCTGGATCAATGAACACGGGCGACCAGGCGGTATGATGGGCGCCCGTTTTCGTTCATGAGCCCGTCTCAATGCGCCCGCTGATCGCTGCCATCGACCTTTCCGCCATCCGTCACAACTACGCCATCGCCAAGCGCTGCGCGCCGGGCCGGAAGGCCTTTGCGGTGGTCAAGGCGAACGCCTATGGCCACGGCGTGCGCGAGGTGGTCGCCAGCCTGCGTGGCGAGGCCGACGGCTTTGCCGTGGCCTGCCTGGAAGAGGCCGCCGAAGTGCGCGCCCTCGATGATGAAGCGCGGGTGCTGCTGCTGGAGGGCTGCTTCGAACCGGCCGAATACCAACTGGCCGCCCAGCTCGGCCTGGATCTGGTGGTGCAGGGCGTGGAGCAGGCCGAGGCACTGCTCGCCACGCCCCTGGCGCGCCCGCTGAATCTCTGGCTCAAGCTGGACTCCGGCATGCATCGTCTGGGGTTCTCCCCCGAGGCGCTGCGTCACTGGCACGGCCGCCTGCGTGGCGCGGCCCAGGTTGCCGAACTCAACCTGATCAGCCATTTCGCCTGCGCCGACGTACGTGGCCACACGCTGAACGAGGTGCAACTGGAAGCCTTCCTCGACCTGCTGGACCTCGACTTCGACCAGCGCAGCCTGGCGAACTCCGCCGCCATCCTGACCATGCCCGCCTCCCATATGGACTGGCTGCGTCCCGGCATCATGCTTTACGGCGCCACGCCGTTTGCCGATCTCGGCGCCGCCGAACTGGGCCTGAAGCCGGCCATGACCCTCAGCGCCCAGCTGATTGCCGTACGCGAGATCGCGGCAGGTGAAAGCGTTGGCTATGGCGCGACCTGGGAAGCCAGCCGGCCATCGCGTATCGGGACTGTGAGCTGCGGCTACGCCGACGGTTATCCGCGACACGCGCCCAGCGGCACTCCGGTGCTGGTCAACGGCCAGCGCGTGCCGCTGGCAGGACGGGTATCCATGGACATGCTCGCGGTGGACCTGAGTGACTTGCCGGACGCCCGGGTCGGCGACCCGGTGGAACTTTGGGGTGCCCGGCTGCCGGTGGATGAGCTGGCCCAGGCCTGCGGCACCATCGGCTACGAGCTGCTGACCAAGGTCACTGCGCGGGTGCCGCGGCGCTATCTGGCCTGAGTCCCGGGCCCGGAGGGCGGGGCGCCGTGCGCGCGAATGATCCTGCCTGTGGCCAGCCAGGTGTCCGCGAAGGAAGAAAGGCCGCAATGCGGCCTCTTATAGCAATCCGCTGCGGATCTTCAGCACATCCAGCTGCAGGCTGGCCTCTTCCGACAGCTCGCCGTCCTCGCCGAACAGGGCCATGCCCGAGCGGCCACGGGCCTTGACCTTGTACAGGGCCTGGTCGGCGGTCTGGTAGAGCCCGGAGAAGTGCCGCGCGTGTTGCGGGAACAGGGCGATGCCGATGCTGATGCTGACTTTCAGCTGCTCCGCGCCGTAGCACACCGGCGCCGACAGTTCCTCCAGCAGGCGCCGGGCCAGGTCGCATGCCTCGGCCTTGGCGTCCGTGCCACTGATCAGCACGGCGAATTCGTCACCGCCCAGGCGCGCTACCGCATCGCCGCCACGTACGTGCTGGCGCAGGCGCCGGCCAATGGCGCGCAGCAGCTCGTCGCCAGCATCATGGCCGAAGCGGTCGTTGATCGGCTTGAAGTGATCGAGGTCGATCAGCAGCAGCGCCAGGGGTTCCTCGTGTCGCTTGGCATTGGCCAGCGCCGATTCGGTGCGTTCGATCAGATAGCGGCGGTTCGGCAGTTCGGTCAGTGCATCGTGGAAGGCCGCGTGCTCCAGCTCCCGTTCGCGCTGGCAGAGGCGCTGGTTGGCCGCGGCCAGTTCGGCGGTCCGGGCGACGACAGCGGCCTGCAGTTCATCGGCGCTGGCCTGCATCTGCGCCAGGCGGGCGGCCTTCTCGCGGTCGGCCTGCACCAGGGCGGCGGCGCGTTCCTGCTTGAGCATCTGGATGCGGTAGGCGAGGGCGAAGGAGAACAGGATCGACTCTGCCGCGACGGCAATGGGGAACATGTAGGCGGTGAAGTTGATCGGCTGGATCAGGCCGGCGGCACGCATCACCAGCACCGCCGTGCTGACCAGCACGGTGCCGTAGCCGATCAGGTAGAAGCGCGCCGGAATGAAGCCCTGGCGCCAGCGAATCACCGCACTGATCAGCGCGGTGGGCACGGTCGCTATCGGCGTGACAGCGATCAGGATGGCGGCCTCGGCGCGATAGCCGAAGAAATTGATCAGGATGGCGATGGCGTAGAGCACGCAGGCCACGTTGAACAGGCGATTGGACCAGCGCAGGCCGCGCCTGGTGTAGAGCAGCTCCTGGGTGAAGCGCATGACGAAGATGCCCCAGAGCGAGGGCAGGGTGATGCGGTCCAGCCATACTGGTACCGGTGCATCGGGCCAGAAGTACTGGAAGCCGTGCCCGGTCATGCTGAGGATGAACACCAGCGACGAGGAAGTGGCCAGCACGTACCAGAGGTAGGCCTTGTCGCGCAGCGCCATGAGGATGAACAGGTTGTACAGGAACAGCGCCAGGATCACCCCGTAGACCAGGCCGAAGCCGAGGTTCTCGGTGGACTGCAGCTCCTTCAGGTCATCCAGCTGCCACACCTTCAGGGGGAAGGAGTTGCCCGCCGGGTCGTAGCTGCGGAAATACAGGGTAAGGGGCTCGGAGCCGATTTCCGGCAGCTTGAACAGCATGCGCCGGTAGGCATAGTCGCGGGTTTCGGCAAACGGCAGGGCTTCGCTGCTTTCCCGCCGGCTCCAGCCGCCCTGGCCATCGGGCAGAAACAGGCTGACGCGATAGACGGTGATGCCGGAGTTCTCCAGCCACCACTGCTGCGGGGCGTCACCATTGCGGCTGAGCTGCACTCGTACCCACCACACGCTGCGGCTCTGGCCGACGCTGGCGCGGCCGTTGGCGGGGGTGAAGCGCTGTTGCACATCCGGCCTGGCCATGTCCTGGATGTCCAGCGTGCCGTCCGGGTCTTCCAGCAGATCGATCGCTCCATTGAGCGTCGCGCCGCTGCTCTGCTGCGTCAGTTCGAAAGCTGCCTGGGCCGGAACGCTCAGGCCCAACCAGCACAAGAGCAGGAAGAGGTTAAGGATCGGACATCGCACCGCTCACGCTCCTTGTAAGTTATTGACTGCTGCGCCAGGCGGTTTGTAGGTCGGCAGAAGTATAGCGAGCCGGAGTATTGATGATCACCTTGTACGCGATTTCCTACAGCCTTGCATTCAGCCCCTGAAGAAACCCAGTATCAGCGTCGGATTTGCTCAAAATTTGTGCTATATTCCGCGCCCCTCGTGAAAGCCCGCTGGTCAAAAAATATGCAAGCTGCGAAGCCGCTGTTCGACTATCCGAAGTACTGGGCCGAGTGTTTCGGTCCCGCACCCTTCCTGCCGATGAGCCGGGAAGAGATGGATCAGCTCGGCTGGGACTCCTGCGACATCATCATCGTGACCGGCGATGCCTACGTCGACCATCCGTCCTTCGGCATGGCCATCATCGGTCGCCTGCTGGAAGCCCAGGGCTTTCGCGTGGGCATCATCGCCCAGCCGGACTGGCGCTCGAAAGACGACTTCATGAAGCTCGGCGAGCCGAACCTGTTCTTCGGCGTGGCCGCGGGCAACATGGACTCGATGATCAACCGCTACACCGCGGACAAGAAGATCCGTTCCGACGACGCCTATACCCCCGGCGGCGTTGCCGGCAAGCGGCCAGACCGCGCCAGCCTGGTCTACAGCCAGCGTTGCAAGGAAGCCTACACCCACGTCCCGGTGGTGCTGGGCGGCATCGAGGCTTCCCTGCGCCGCATCGCCCACTACGACTACTGGCAGGACAAGGTGCGCCGCTCCATCCTGATGGACGCCACCGCCGACATCCTCCTCTACGGCAACGCCGAGCGTGCCGTGGTCGAGATCGCCCAGCGCCTGTCCTGGGGTGAAAGCATCGACAGCATCACCGACGTGCGCGGCACCGCCTTCATTCGCCGCGACACCCCCGAGGGCTGGTTCGAGATCGACTCCACCCGCATCGACCGCCCGGGCAAGATCGACAAGATCATCAACCCCTACGTCAACACCCAGGATCTCCAGGCCTGCGCCATAGAGCAGGAGAAGGGCCCGATCGAGGACCCGAACGAGGCCCGGGTGGTGCAGCTTCTGCCCAACCCGCGCCTGACCCGTGACAAGACCGTGATCCGCCTGCCGTCCTTCGAGAAGGTACGCAACGACCCGGTGCTCTACGCCCACGCCAACCGCGTGCTGCACCTGGAAACCAACCCCGGCAACGCCCGTGCGATGGTGCAGCGCCATGGCGATGTGGACGTGTGGTTCAACCCGCCGCCCATCCCGATGACTACCGAGGAAATGGACTACGTCTTCGGCATGCCCTTCGCCCGAGTTCCGCATCCGGTCTATGGCAAGGAGAAGATCCCAGCCTACGAGATGATCCGCTTCTCGGTGAACATCATGCGCGGCTGCTTCGGCGGCTGTACGTTCTGCTCCATCACCGAGCACGAAGGCCGCATCATCCAGAACCGTTCGGAAGAGTCGATCATCCGCGAGATCGAGGAAATCCGTGACAAGGTTCCCGGCTTCACCGGCGTCATTTCCGACCTCGGCGGCCCGACCGCCAACATGTACCGGATCGCCTGCAAGAGCCCGGAGATCGAGAAGCACTGCCGCAAGCCGTCCTGCGTGTGGCCGGGCATCTGCGAGAACCTCAACACCGACCACTCGGCGCTGATCCAGCTCTACCGTCGTGCCCGTGACCTGCCGGGCGTGAAGAAGATCCTCATCGCCTCCGGCCTTCGCTACGACCTGGCCGTGGAATCGCCCGAGTACGTCCGGGAACTGGTGACCCACCACGTCGGCGGCTACCTGAAGATCGCCCCGGAGCACACCGAGGACGGGCCGCTGAACAAGATGATGAAGCCCGGCATCGGCACCTATGACCGCTTCAAGCAGATGTTCGAGAAGTACTCGAAGGAAGCGGGCAAGGAGCAGTACCTCATCCCGTACTTCATCGCCGCGCACCCCGGCACCACGGACGAGGACATGATGAACCTCGCCCTGTGGCTCAAGCGCAACGGCTTCCGCGCCGACCAGGTGCAGGCCTTCTACCCGTCGCCTATGGCCAGCGCCACCGCCATGTACCACTCGGGCAAGAACCCGCTGCGCAAGGTCACTTACAAGAGCGAAGGGGTGAAGATCGTCAAGAGCGAGGAGCAGCGCCGCCTGCACAAGGCTTTCCTGCGCTATCACGATCCGAAGAACTGGCCGATGCTGCGCGAGGCGCTGGAGCGCATGGGCCGTGGCGACCTGATAGGCAACGGCAAGCATCAGCTGATCCCGGCCTACCAGCCGGCCAGCGACGAGTACCGCAGCGCGCGCCGCAAGAACTCCACCCCGGCCGGCAGCAAGAAGGTCGGCGCCGCCGGCAAGCTGCTCACCCAGCACACCGGCCTGCCGCCCCGCGCCAGCGACGGCAGCAAGCCCTGGGACAAGCGCGAACAGGCCAAGGCCGCGGCTTTCGCCCGCAAGCAGGCGGAAAACCAGGCCGCCGGCGGCAAGGGCGGCGGCAAGAAAAAACCGGCCAAACGGCCAGTGGCGCCGCGCTGATGAGAACGCCAGCCTTCGGGCTGGCGTTTTTGTTTCTGCGCTATCGCAAGGTAGGCGTCTGTCGGATTCTTCCTAATAGGCTTGTTATTGGCACTAAAGTACCAATAACAAAAATGATAATCCGGTGCCCGCCATGCGTCTGCTCTCCCTCCTGGCCCTTGCCGTCCTGCTTGCAGGCTGCGGCGAACAGGCCGAATCCCCCGTTACCCATGCCGACTTCCAGAAAGACCTGCAGACGCGCCTGATCAAGGCCAGGCCCGGCACCGTCATCGAAATTCCCGCCGGCACCTGGCAACTGGACCGGGGCCTCAGCCTCAAGGTCAGCGGCGTAACCCTCAAGGGCGCCGGCATGGACAAGACCATCCTCAACTTCAAGGGACAGAAGGCCGGCGCCGAAGGGCTGCTGGTGGATGCCTCGGACTTCACCATCGAAGACCTCGCCCTGGAAGACAGCAAGGGCGACGCCCTCAAGGTGGTGGGCGGGCGGAACATCGTCATCCGCAATGTGCGCACTGAGTGGACCAACGGCCCGGCCACCGAAAACGGGGCCTATGGCATCTACCCGGTGCAGACGGAAAACACCCTGATCGAAGGTGCGGTGGCCATCGGCGCGTCCGACGCCGGTATCTACGTCGGCCAGTCGCGCAACGTGGTGGTGCGCAACAGCCGCGCTGAACGCAACGTCGCCGGCATCGAGATCGAGAACACCATCGGCGCCGACGTCCACGACAACATCGCCACCGGCAATACCGGCGGCATCCTGGTGTTCAACATGCCCAACCTGCAGCAGCCGGGGCACGGCACGCGCGTCTACCGCAACCGGGTGGAGGGCAACAACCACGACAACTTCGGCCACAAGGGCACTCCGGTGGCCAGTGTGCCGGCCGGCTCCGGCGTGGTGATCAACTCCAACGACGATGTGGAAATCTTCGACAACGACATCGGCAACCACCGCACTGCCAACGTCATCGTCAGCAGCTATTTCAGCACCGGCTACAGCGATCTCTCCACCACCCAGGACTTCGACCCCTACCCGGAACGCATCGCCATCCACGGCAACCGCTTCGGCCCCGCTGGCGACAGCCCGGACCATCTGGAGCTGAAAGCCCTGAAGATCGCCCGGTTCGGAATCAACGGCCGCCTGCCGGACATCCTCTGGGATGGCTACGTGAATCCGGCGCGGTTGGTGGACGGCAAGCTGCCGGCGGAACTGGGCATCTGCGTCGACAACGGTGCGGCTACCCTGGTCAATGTCGACGGGCCGAACAATTTCAAGAACATCAGCACCGACATGGGCGCCCACCGCTGCAAGTTGCCACCGCTGCCGGAAGTGGTGCTGTCCAGCGCGGGGGAGATCGAGGGTTCATGAAATTCGCCATCTGCCTGGCATTCCTGCTGCTGGCCGGTTGCGAGCAGCAGGCCGGGCCCCTCTATCTGCCGGAGGGTGAGGCCTACCCGGAAACGCTCAGCGGCTGGGGCATGCTGCAGCGCGCCGATGGCCACCTGCGGCCGGTCGCGCAAGCCCTGGCCTACGACCTCAATACGCCGCTGTTCAGCGATTACGCCCACAAGCTGCGCACCGTCTGGATGCCGGCGGGGCAGACAGCAGGCTATGGCGAGGAGCGCTTCGAGTTTCCCGTCGGCACCGTGCTGACCAAGACCTTCTACTACCCGAAGGACGGACAGGGCCGCCTGCTGAAGAACACCAGGGATGATCGCGACCCGGTCCTGGGGCTGGATCTTGCGCAGGTGACGCTGATCGAGACCCGCGTGCTGTTGCGCCAGCGGCAGGGCTGGGTGGCGCTGCCCTATGTGTGGGACGAGGCGCAGCAGGACGCGACCCTGGAATGGACCGGCGCCAGCACCGTGCTGGAACTGCAGGACGGGCAGGGCGGCAGCCTGGCGGTGGATTACCAGGTGCCCGACGCCAACCAGTGCGCCGGCTGCCACGAGGAACGCCATGGCGAGGGTGTGCAACCGCTGGGACCCAAGGCCCGCCACCTGAACCGTGACCTGGCCTATCCGGACGCTGTGGATAACCAGCTGCAACGCTGGCAGCGCCAGGGCTTCCTGCAAGGGCTGCCGGTGCCCGCAGGCATCCCGCGCAACGCCCTGGCCAGTGCGCCGCGCAAGGGCGAAAGCCTGGAGCAGCAGGCGCGCAGCTACCTCGACATCAACTGTGCCCATTGCCACAACCCCAGGGGGCCGGCGCGGACGTCCGGCCTCTACCTCGACCCGGCCACGCCCCTCGGCATCCCGTTCGGCCTGTGCAAGCAACCGGTGGCGGCGGGCAAGGGCTCCGGCGACCGCCGGGTGGATATCCACCCCGGTCAGCCCGACGCCTCTGTGCTCATCTACCGCATGGAAAGCACCGACCCCAGTGTGATGATGCCCGAGCTGGGACGCTCCACCGTCCACCGCGAGGGGCTGGAACTGCTGACCCGCTGGATTGCCGGTCTGCCGGGTGGGTGCTAGTGCATTTGTAGAGCTCATCACCCTGCTTGAAGATCATCCATCGACCGTCCGTGAACCATTGTTGTACGGCCGGGCCAGCAGCCACGCCCCATCGTCATGCCGTTGCCGCGAGCACTTTGCCGGCGCCGTGCTAGCTTTTTCGGAGCAACTTCTCTCCTGCAAGGTGCTTCGCCATGGATGAAACAACCATCGTCAATGTGGGTACGGAGAAGGTCAGCGCGTTTATGACTACGGTCATGCAGTACGCCACCACCTTCGGCGTCAAGATTCTCGCGGCCATCGCCTTCTGGGTGGTCGGCCGCTGGCTCATCGGCTTTGCGGTCGGACTGGTCCAGCGTTCGCTGGAACGGCAGAAGGTCGACCCGACGGTACTGCGCTATGTCGGGTCCTTCATCACCGTCACCCTGAACATCCTCCTGGTGGTGGGCATCCTCGGCTATTTCGGCATCCAGACTACCAGCCTCGCGGCGCTGATCGCGGCAGTCGGCCTGGCCATCGGCATGGCCTGGTCGGGCCTGCTGGCCAACCTGGCGGCGGGCGGCTTCATCATCGTCCTGCGGCCGTTCAAGGTGGGGGACTTCATCAGCGCCGGCGGCGTGACCGGCACCGTGAAGGAAATCGGCCTGTTCGCCACCGCCATCAACACCCCGGACAACGTGATGACCCTGGTGGGCAACAACAAGATCTTCAGCGACAACATCCAGAACTTCAGCCACAACGACTTCCGCCGCGTAGAACTGAAGGCCCAGCTCTCCGGCGCGGCTGATTGGCAGGCTGCCGCGGCACTGCTCAAGGAGCGCATCGCCGCCATCCCCAATGTGCTGAGCGAGCCGCCGGTGGACGTGGAAATCCTCGAGTTCAACCTGGTGGGACCGGTGCTGGCGGTGCGGCCCTATTGCCACAACGACCAGTACTGGCAGGTGTATTTCGATACCAATCGGGTGATCAAGGAAGCGCTGGGTACCGACTTCCCCGCGCCCATGCCGGCGCAGACCATCATCGTGCAGCAGCCGCAGGGGTGATCATGGGCAGTCCTTTGGCCTGCTTTCGCGAATGAAATCGCCCCCACAGGTCACACCGCCCCGTCTCCCGTCAGGGAGGGGGTAATCAGCAGGCTGTACGGAGAAGGCCTTCGGATCAGGCCAAGCGCAGATGCAGGATGGGGAATGGCTTGCCCGAGCCATCCACGGGCGAGCGCCCATGCCGGACGAACCCCAGGCGCAGGTAGAACCCCAGCGCCTGCGGGTTCTGCTCGTTCACATCCACGAATCGCGCGCCCTGGGCCAGGGCGTGCTCCATCAGGGCGCGGCCGATGCCCCGGCCATGCTGTGCCGGGTCGACGAAGAGCATTTCCACCCTGTCCTCGACCGTACCGATGAAGCCGGCGATCCGGCCGTCGGCACCCCGCAGGCAGGCCAGGCGCACCGAGTCCAGGTAGGCATCGCGCACCAGGGGCCTGAAGAACTGGATGTCATCCTCGCTGAGGAAATGGTGCGTGGCGCGCACGGCGTCTTCCCAGACGTCGGCCAGGCGCTGGCGATCGGCGGGGGAGAGGGTGGTCAGGGTTTCGATTGCAGGGAGCATCCATGTCACCAGTGGTGTGTAGCCCTGTTCCAGCGATAGAGCACGCGGGCGAAGGCCTTGTAGGCGAGTTGGGCGAGGCCGTGGATCAGCGGCAGGGAGAACAGCCGGGCTTTCCAGCGCTCCCGTGGCGAATGGCGCCAGAGCACGATGAAGGCATCCACCCCCATGCGCTTGATGCCCTGTTCGTCCACCAGGTGCAGGCGCTCGCGGACGTATTCCAGGTTTTCGCCGATTTCCTCCACCGCGCGGTTGTCCTGGTGGATATCGGTCCACTCCACCTGGCAGGCGGTGGTCCTGCCTTTCTGGCCTTCGATACCGGCTTTGCACACCGGGCAGGCGCTGTTGTAGTAGACCTTGATCCGCTCGTCGTCCGCCATCGATCGCTCCTGGCCCCGCGGGTTCGTCCCGGACAGTGTACGACCGGGACGGGCAAGGGTCAGTGCGGCTTGCGGTCGACCCACTTGGGCGCGCTGGACGGACGCCAGGCTTCCAGGCGGTCCAGCAGGATTTCCGGGTGGCCGCCGACCTGCAGCATGCCGCGGTGCTGGTCGCGGACGAAGCGCTCTTCCACCAGGTGGTCGAGGAAGTCGGTGAGCTTGTCGTAGAAGCTATTCACTTCCAGCAGGCCCAGCGGCTTGCTGTGGTAGCCGAGCTGGCCCCAGGTCCAGACTTCGAACAGTTCTTCCAAAGTGCCCAGGCCGCCGGGCAGGGCGATGAAGGCGTCGGACAGCTCGGCCATGCGGGCCTTGCGCGCGTGCATGCCGTCAACCACTTCCAGGCGGGTCAGGCCCTTGTGGCCGATTTCGGCGTCCATCAGGCTTTGCGGAATCACCCCGATGACCTCGCCACCGGCGGCCAGCGCCGCGTCGGCGACGGTGCCCATCAGGCCCACCGCGCCACCGCCGTAGACCAGGGTGATACCGCGCTCGGCCAGGGTGTGGCCCAGGAGGGCGGCTGCCTCACGGTAGATCGGCTTGGCGCCGGGGCTGGCACCGCAGAACACGCAGACGGAACGCAAGGACATGGGGGACTCCTGGTGCGAAAAAAGCGCGAAAGAGTACCGGCTTCGTCTTCGGGCTCCAAGCTGTTCGAGTAGTCAGCTTCCGAACGGTAGGGCGCGATTATTCGGTAAAGGTGCCGCAAGCCCCGGCGGCATAGGCGGCGAGCAGGCTTTGCAGGAAGGTCATGGTGCATTTCCTCGTGGATGGATGACGCCATGCTAGGTGCCGCGCCAGCCGCCCGCCCGTAGTTTGTTTCGATGGGGCCGATAGGTCAGGTGAGCTTCATCAGCTCCGCTGCCATACCCGCCAGGGTGGCCTGGACGCCGCGTCGGGTGCGGCATTGAACAGGAACCGGCCTGTTTTCAGGGTTGCGGCCTGTTGTCGCAGGTCATGGGAACTCCCTGGCCAATAGGGCAGTCTCCCTTCTGGGGCATTTCTGCCCTTACTGCCAAGGAGACTCCCATGATTCGCAAGCTCGTCGTTGCATCCGTGCTGGCCCTGGCCAGTGCACCTCTGCTGGCTGCTGAATGTACCGTGGATGTGCAGGCCACCGATCAGATGACTTTCGATACCAAAGAGATCAAGGTCAGCAAGAGCTGCAAGACCTTCACCGTGAACCTCAAGCACGTCGGCGCGCTGGCCAAGAACGTGATGGGCCACAACTGGGTACTGAGCAAGACCGCCGATGCCCAGGCCATCGCCACCGAAGGCATGACCGCCGGCCTCGACAAGGATTACCTGAAGGCCGACGACGCCCGCATCATCGCCCACACCAAGATGATCGGCGGCGGCGAGAGCGACAGCGTGACCTTCGATGTGGCCAAGCTGGCCGCCGGTGAGAGCTACGAGTTCTTCTGCTCCTTCCCCGGCCATATATCGATGATGAAGGGCACCCTGGCCCTGGTCGACTGACCTCCGGGGATCACGAAGAGGCCGCTCGATTGAGCGGCCTTTTTGTTTGCAAGGTTGTGGGAGCGAATTCATTCGCGATAAGCCGTGAAACAGCCTGGGACCACAGGCCGCTAGCGGCCCTTCGCGAATGAATTCGCTCCTACAGGCGTTCACCGGCGGTCATCTTGAAGATGCCCTGGGCATTGCTGCTGTCGAAGTTCAGGTCAAGGCGCGCGTTGTCGGGGTCGATCTCGCGCTGGATGAACTCGACGAAAGAGCCGGGCGTCTCGCGTTGCACGGCGCGGCCTTCGGCATCGACGAAGGCGCGCTGCACCTGCACCGCGCGGTACGCGGTTTGCAGCACCCGGCCGGAGGCGGAAACCTCGATGCTGGCCTTCATCGGCCGGCCCTTGGCGTTCTGCTCGTCCACCACCGCCTGCAGGTCGGCGACCCGGTCGGTGAGGTGGTTGAACATGTTGCCCTCGGTGGAAATCCAGGCCATTTCCACGCTTTCCTCGCGCAGCAGTTCGTAGTCCTGCTCGTTCACTACGCCGTGCTGGCGGTCGAAGGCGCGGTAGAGCGCCGGCAGCAGGTGCCGGGCTTCGGCGAAGCTGCACTGGCGCTGGTGCCAGAGGGTGGCGAGGATGGCCTTGTGGCTGGCGTCCAGCGGGTCGCGGCTGTCGCCCACCACGCGGCTCACGGCCAGCTGGAAGCTTTCGCTGAACCGGCCCGGATGCAGTTCCGAAACGAAGAACTGGGCGATGTCCTCGGGAAGGTCCATGTGCCGGTAGGCGTAGCCGGTCATCTTCAACCGGGTCAGCGGATAGGTACGCACGTCGGCGAAGCCCAGGGGTTCCAGCAGGCGGGCGAAGGCCTGGCGGCCACGGGGCAGGGCGCCGTTGTCCGGCCAGTCGACGGTGCGGATCGCGCCGTGGTCGAACACCACCTGGCGGCCCTTGGCGAGTTGTTCTTCCACGTAGGTACGGCCGATGGGCACCGCCTCCACCAGTTTGTGGAACAGGCAGAGGTTCAGCGCCTCGGCCAGCCAGGCACGATGTACGGTGGTTTCACTGAAGGGGAATGCGGACAGGCCTGCAGGGACTTCCACGTGGGCTTCGACCCAGCGGGCGGAGGATTCGCCAATCACGGCGGCGATCAGGGCAAACAGGCGTTCGTTGGTGGACATGGAACGATTCCGGGCTGAAGTAAAAGGTGAACGTATCCAAGCAGCCTGGCGACGGCGGGGCAAACGAAAAAATCCGGCGGTTTCATTCCGTTTTTTCCTGAAATACGAGGGGCCAGGATTCCTTGTGCGAATTCATTCGCGATGCGGACCAACGAGCCGCTCCGCGGCCTTTCGCGAATGAATTCGCACACAGAAAAAACAGTCCTCTGTGCTCCTGTTACAGCGTCTCACGGTCCAACTGCTCAAGCATCCAGCGCACGAAATCCTTCACCTTCGGCACTTCCGCGGCGTGCTCGGGGTAGGCCAGGTAATAGGCGTTGCGGCTGGGCAGAGGGTGGTCCCAGGGGATCACCAGCTTGCCTTCTTGCAGTTCCTCTTCCACCAGGAAACGCGGCAGCAGGGCGACACCGCAGCCGGCCTGGGCGGCGCGGATGCACATGTAGGAGGTGTCAAAGCGCGGTCCGTGGTAGCTGTGCTCGGTGTGCCGGTCCTGGCTCTGGAACCACTCGTGCCAGGCCTCGGGGCGGGTGGCGCTCTGCAGTAGCACCAGGTCGGCGAGCTGGGTCGGTTCGGTGAAGGGCTTCTCGGGCATCACGCCGGGCGCGCAGACCGGCACCATTTCCTCGCTGAACAGGCGGATGCACTCGGCGCCGGGCAGGGCGCCATGGCCGAAATAGAAGGCCACATCGCTGCGGCCCTGGACCAGGGCGTTCGGCTCCAGCTCATTGCGCAGATCCAGGTGGACGTTCGGATGGCGCAGGCGCCAGCCCTTCAGCCGCGGGATCAGCCAGCGCGCGCCGAAGGTTGGCGGCGTGGCTACCCGCAGCACATCGGTATCGCCGCCGTAGGACAGCATGTAGTGGGTGGACATCTCCACCTGGGTGAGGATCTTGCGCACCTCGGTCAGGTACAGCGAACCGGCCGGTGTCAGTTGCAGGCGTCGGCGCACACGGCGGAACAGCAGGTGCTGGAGCAGCTCTTCCAGCTGCGCCACCTGTTTGCTCACCGCGCTCTGGGTCAGGCTCAGCTCCTCGGATGCACGGGTGAAACTGAGGTGCCGCGCCACTGCCTCGAAGCATTGCAGGGCGGTGATCGAGGGCATGTGGCGTTTGAGCATAGGGATTTCTCGTGACGGGATGGATCATGAATTAACGGAATGATATGTGTCGGAAAGGTCGTTTGTTGGCAAGCCCTTTTCGCAGCTATTACTGGTGTCATTCCCATCTGGCTCCCCACCTGTAGGAGCCAGCTTGCTGGCGAACGATTCGCGAGCGAGCTCGCTCCTGCAGAGGGCCATCAGTTCGTTGAAACAGGAGTTCCCATGGTTGCTGCACTGCTTGACCGTCTTGGTGTCGATTCGTCCCTCTACCAGCAAGGCGATCACGCCGTTCATTCGCCCATCGACGGCAGCCGCATCGGCACCGTGCGCCTGGAAGGCCGCGCCGAAGTCGACGCGAAGATCGCCCGCGCCGCAGAGGCCTTCCAGGCCTGGCGCAAGGTGCCGGCGCCGCGCCGTGGCGAGCTGATCCGCCAGTACGGCGAAATGCTGCGCCAGTACAAGGTCGAGCTGGGCGAACTGGTGTCCCGGGAGGCCGGCAAGATCACCCAGGAAGGCCTGGGCGAAGTGCAGGAAATGATCGACATCTGCGACTTCGCCGTCGGCCTGTCGCGCCAGCTCTACGGCCTGACCATCGCCTCCGAGCGTCCCGGCCACCACATGCGCGAGACCTGGCACCCGCTGGGCGTGGTCGGCGTTATCAGCGCCTTCAACTTCCCGGTCGCCGTCTGGTCCTGGAACGCCGCGCTGGCGCTGGTCTGCGGCAACCCGGTGGTGTGGAAGCCGTCGGAAAAGACCCCGCTCACCGCGCTGGCCTGCCAGGCGCTATTCGAGCGTGTGGCGAAGAATTTCAGCGACGCACCGGCGCACCTCTGCCAGGTGGTGATCGGCGCCCGCGATGCCGGCGAAGCCCTGGTGGACGATCCGCGGGTGGCCCTGGTCAGCGCCACCGGCAGCACCCGCATGGGCCGCGAAGTGGCGCCCCGCGTGGCGGCCCGTTTCGCCCGCAGCGTGCTGGAACTGGGCGGCAACAACGCCATGATCCTCGCCCCCAGCGCCGACCTCGACCTGGCGGTGCGCGCGATTCTCTTCAGCGCCGTCGGCACCGCTGGCCAGCGCTGCACCACCCTGCGCCGGCTAATCGCCCACGAATCGGTAAAGGCCGAGATCGTCGAGCGCCTGAAGGCCGCCTATTCCCGGGTACGCATCGGCCATCCGCTGGAAGGCAACCTGATCGGCCCGCTGATCGACAAGCAGAGCTTCGACGGCATGCAGCGCGCGCTGGAGCAGGCGCGCGCCGAAGGGGGTAAGGTCTTCGGCGGTGAACGCCAGCTCGAAGAGCAGTTCCCGAACGCCTACTACGCGTCTCCGGCCATCGTCGAAATGCCGGGCCAGAGCGCGGTGGTGTGCCACGAGACCTTCGCCCCGATTCTCTACGTGATCGGCTACAGCGACTTCGAGGACGCCATCGCCCTCAACAACGCCGTGCCCCAGGGCCTGTCGTCCTGCGTGTTCACCACCGATGTGCGCGAAGCCGAGCTGTTCCAGTCGGCGGTGGGCAGCGACTGCGGCATCGCCAACGTCAACATCGGCCCGAGCGGCGCGGAAATCGGCGGCGCCTTCGGTGGCGAGAAGGAAACCGGCGGCGGCCGCGAATCCGGCTCGGACGCCTGGAAGGCCTACATGCGCCGCCAGACCAACACCGTGAACTACTCCCACGAACTGCCGCTGGCCCAGGGCATTACTTTCGACTGAGCAGGTTCCGTCCCCCGGGGCTGCCGGCGATGACCCTACGCCAGGCAGGCCCCCGGGAGCATCTGAGGCCACAACCAGCGGAACGCCCCGGGTTGCCCTGGCAGCTCGGGCGCGTGACGCAGATAGCAAAAAAAGTTGCTGCACCGCTTTCGGGCAGTAGGAGTTTTCTTGCAGGATTGGAGGATCGGTAACAGTGCGAATTGGGAAGATTCGCGCACCAGCGATGTGCAAATAAGTATCGCGAGGCTATTGTTAGCGAGTCTGCTGGCACACTGATGTCGCGCAGCTTCCAGATACGCCTGAAAATTGATTGGCGTATTTTGTAAGTTGCTGATTTTGAAGAATAAAAATAAGAAATCTAGGAGGTGGGAAAAGCCTTTCAGGGCGCGGAGCAACTACAAGAATTAATGGCACGCCACTTGCTGAACATAAGCGCTAACCCTAAAAACCTCAGGAGCAAAACTCCATGTCGCAGAAGATTTTCAGAAAAGGCTTTCTGGCTCTGGCGGTTACCACCGCCCTGAGTGTTTCTTCCGTAGTACAGGCTGATGTAGTTATCGGCGTAGCCGGGCCGCACACCGGCGCGAACGCCTCTTTCGGCGAACAATACTGGCGCGGCGCTTCCCAGGCCGCCGAAGACATCAACGCCGCCGGCGGCGTCAATGGCGAGAAGATCACCCTGGTGAAAGCCGATGACGCTTGCGAGCCGAAGCAGGCCGTGGCCGTCGCCAACCGCCTGGTGGACCAGGACAAGGCCATCGGCGTGGTGGGGCACTTCTGCTCCTCCTCCACCATCCCGGCTTCCGAGGTCTACGACGAAGCGGGCATCATCGCCGTCACCCCCGGTTCCACCAACCCGCAGGTTACCGAGCGCGGCCTCTCCGGCATGTTCCGCATGTGCGGCCGTGACGACCAGCAGGGCATCATCGCCGGCGACTACATCGTCGACGTGCTGAAGGCCACCAAGGTCGCCATCATTCACGACAAGGACACCTACGGTCAGGGCCTGGCCGACGCCACCAAGGCGCAACTGGCCAAGCGCGGCGTGAAGGAAGTCCTGTACGAAGGCCTGACCCGCGGCGAGAAGGACTTCAACGCCCTGGTCACCAAGATCCGCGCCACCGGCGCCGAGGTCGTCTACTTCGGCGGCCTGCACCCCGAAGCCGGCCCGCTGGTCCGCCAGATGCGCGAGCAGGGCCTGAACGCCGTCTTCCTTTCCGGCGACGGCATCGTCACCGACGAACTGGTCACCACCGCTGGCGGCCCGCAGTACACCAAGGGCGTGCTGATGACCTTCGGCGCCGACCCGCGCAGGATTCCGGACGGCAAGGCGGTGATCGAGAAGTTCCGTGCCGGCGGTTTCGAGCCGGAAGGCTACACCCTGTACGCCTATGCCTCCCTGCAGGTCCTGGCGGCCGCCTTCAACGGTGCTGGCGCCAACGATCCGGCCAAGGCTTCCGAATGGCTGAAGGCCAATCCGGTGCAAACCGTGATGGGCAAGAAGGAGTTCGATGCCAAGGGTGACCTGAAGGTCTCCGACTATGTGATCTACGAGTGGGATGACAAGGGCAAGTACGCCCAGCAGTGAGTGCCGGCCAGGATTGCCCGCGCGTCGGTCGGCCAGCGTTGGGAAGGGTCTCGGGATTGCTCATTCACAGTCGTGAACTCCGCGTCCCGCAACCCTTTCCGGTTTGTCCGGCTCCAGCGCGTTCGATCCTGATCCAACACTGGGTTTAGCTCGGCTGACCGGCCAGATGCCACCCGCATCTGGCCGGTCGGTGTATTCCGGGAAACTGCTGAAGTCCTTTTCTGCTTGAGCCGGGCGGTCAACCGCCCGATTTGACATGGTTTTTCAGTGGTGCCCGTCTGATTCCACTCGCGGGAGCCGGCCGAACCCAAGGCCGGACCCCCAAAAGACGAGACAGAATGATGGACGGTATTATCCTGCAACAGCTGATCAATGGCCTGACCCTCGGGTCGGTCTACGGTCTGATCGCCATCGGCTACACCATGGTTTACGGCATCATCGGCATGATCAACTTCGCCCACGGCGAGGTGTACATGATCTCCGCCTACCTCGCCGCGATCACCCTGGCCATCCTGGCCTACTTCGGACTCGAATCCTTCCCCCTGCTGATCCTCGGCACGCTGGTCTTCACGATCGTCGTAACGGGCGTGTACGGTTTCGTGATCGAGCGCATCGCCTACAAGCCGCTGCGCAACTCGACCCGCCTGGCGCCCCTGATCTCCGCCATCGGCATGTCGCTGATCCTGCAGAACTATGTGCAGCTCAGCCAGGGCGCCCGCCAGCAAGGCGTGCCGACCCTGCTCGACGGCGCGCTGAAGTTCCACGTCGGTGACGGCTTCGTGCAGCTCACCTACACCAAGGTGTTCATCCTGATCGCCGCCTTCCTCGGCATGGCGGTGCTGACCTACATCATCCAGCGCACCAAGCTCGGCCGCATGTGCCGCGCCACCCAGCAAGACCGCAAGATGGCGTCGATCCTCGGCATCAATACCGACCGTGTGATCTCCTATGTGTTCGTCATCGGCGCCTCCATGGCCGCCCTGGCCGGCGTGCTGATCACCATGAACTACGGCACCTTCGACTTCTACGCCGGCTTCATCATCGGCATCAAGGCGTTCACCGCGGCGGTGCTCGGCGGTATCGGCTCGCTGCCCGGCGCCATGCTCGGCGGCATCATCCTCGGCATCGCCGAGGCGCAGTTCTCCGGCATGGTGAACACCGACTACAAGGACGTGTTCAGCTTCTCCCTGCTGGTGCTGATCCTGATCTTCCGTCCCCAGGGCCTGCTCGGCCGTCCGCACGTCGCCAAGGTGTAATCATGACTTCTGCCATTGCCAGGAAACCCCTGGATATCAAGAAGAGCCTGATCGACGCCGTCGTCGCCGGTCTGCTCGCGCTCATCGTCTTCGGCCCCATCATGGGCGTGGTGCTCGATGGCTACAGTTTCAACCTGGAGTTCAAGCGCGTTGGCGTGATGATGGCTGTCGTCATGCTCGGCCGCCTCCTGCTCAGCCTCTACCTGCAGACGCCGCGCGGCGAAGTGCTGATGCAGCGCTTCGACAGCACCGGCTCCGGCGTGCACGTGCGCGCCCCCGACTACAAGAGCCGGCTGCGCTGGATCATTCCGCTGCTGATCGTCGCCGCGGTGATCTTCCCGTTCTTCGCCAGCAAGTACCTGCTCACCGTGGTCATCCTCGGCCTGATCTACGTGCTGCTGGGCCTGGGCCTGAACATAGTGGTCGGCCTGGCCGGCCTGCTCGACCTCGGCTACGTGGCCTTCTACGCCATTGGTGCCTATGGCCTGGCGCTCGGCTACGAGCACCTGGGCCTGGGCTTCTGGAGCGTGCTACCGCTGGCCGCCCTGCTGGCCGCCCTGGCCGGCGCGCTGCTGGGCTTCCCGGTGCTGCGCATGCACGGAGACTACCTGGCCATCGTGACCTTGGGCTTCGGCGAGATCATCCGCCTGGTGCTGAACAACTGGCTCAGCTTCACCGGCGGCCCGAACGGCATGTCGGTACCGTCGCCGACCTTCCTCGGCCTGGAGTTCGGCCGCCGGGCGAAGGATGGCGGGGTGCCGTTCCACGAGTTCTTCGGCATCGCCTACAACCCCAACCTGAAGTTCCTGTTCATCTACGTGGTGCTGTTCCTGACGGTGCTGCTGGTGCTCTACATCAAGCACCGCCTGACCCGCATGCCGGTCGGCCGCGCCTGGGAAGCGCTGCGCGAGGATGAGATCGCCTGCCGCGCCATGGGCCTGAACCACGTGCTGGTGAAGCTCTCGGCGTTCATGCTGGGCGCCTCCACCGCGGGGCTGGCCGGGGTGTTCTTCGCCAGCTACCAGGGCTTCGTCAACCCCTCGTCCTTCACCTTCTTCGAGTCGGCGCTGATCCTCGCCATCGTCGTGCTCGGAGGCATGGGTTCCACTGTCGGGGTGGTGATCGCCGCCTTCGTCCTCACCGTCGCGCCGGAGCTGCTGCGCACCTTCGCCGACTACCGTGTGCTGCTGTTCGGCGTGCTCATGGTGGTGATGATGATCTGGCGCCCGCGCGGGCTGATCCGTATCAGCCGTGTCGGCTTCACCCCGCGTAAAGGAGTAGCCCCATGAGCGACCAAAACATCCTCAGCGTCGAGCACCTGATGATGCACTTCGGGGGCATCAAGGCGCTCAACGACGTCAGCCTGAAGATCAAGCGCGGCTCGATCTCCGCACTGATCGGCCCCAACGGTGCCGGCAAGACCACCGTATTCAACTGCCTGACCGGCTTCTACAAGGCCACCGGCGGGCGCATCCACCTCAACACCCGTGGCACCACCACGGACATCATCAAGGTGCTGGGCGAGCCCTTCCACCCGACCGACTTCGTCAACCCGGCGCAGTTCGCCAGCCGCCTGCACTACAAGATGTTCGGCGGCACCCACCTGGTGAACCGCGCGGGCCTGGCGCGCACCTTCCAGAACATCCGCCTGTTCAAGGAAATGTCGGTGGTGGAAAACCTGCTGGTGGCCCAGCACATGTGGGTCAACCGCAACCTGCTGGCCGGCGTGTTCAATACCCCGGGCTTCCGCAAGTCCGAGGATGACGCGCTGAACCACGCCTTCTACTGGCTGGAAGTGGTGGACCTGGTGGACTGCGCCAACCGCCTGGCCGGCGAACTCTCCTACGGCCAGCAGCGCCGCCTGGAGATCGCCCGCGCCATGTGCACGCGGCCGCAGCTGATCTGCCTTGACGAACCCGCCGCCGGCCTCAACCCGGCCGAGACCGAAGCGCTCAGCCGGATCATCCGCAAGCTGCGCGACGAACACGACCAGACCGTTCTGCTGATCGAACACGACATGGGTATGGTGATGAGCATTTCCGACCACATCGTGGTGCTGGACCACGGCGAAGTGATTGCCGAGGGCACGCCCCACGATATCCGCCACGATCCCAAGGTGATCGCCGCCTACCTGGGCGCGGAAGAGGAGGAAGTGGCATGAGCGCCCCCCTCCTGGAGTTCAAGGATGTCGACGTCTTCTACGGCCCGATCCAGGCGCTGAGGAAGGTCAGCCTGCACATCAACGAAGGCGAGACGGTGAGCCTGATCGGCGCCAACGGCGCGGGCAAGTCCACCCTGCTGATGTCCATCTTCGGCCAGCCGCGCGCGGCCGGCGGCGCCATCGTCTACAGCGGCACCAACATCACCCACAAGTCGGCGCACTATGTCGCGTCCAACGGCGTCGCCCAGTCGCCGGAAGGACGCCGCGTGTTCCCCGACATGAGCGTGGAAGAGAACCTGCTGATGGGCACCATCCCCGTCGGCATGGACCACGCGGACGAAGACATGCAGCGCATGTTCGATCTCTTCCCGCGCCTGAAGGAACGGCGTAACCAGCGCGCCATGACCATGTCCGGCGGCGAGCAGCAGATGCTCGCCATCGCCCGCGCGCTGATGAGCCGGCCCAAGCTGCTGCTGCTCGACGAACCCTCCCTGGGCCTGGCGCCCATCGTGGTCAAGCAGATCTTCCAGACCCTCAAGGAACTGGCCCAGACCGGCATGACCATCTTCCTCGTGGAGCAGAACGCCAACCACGCGCTCAAGCTCTCCGACCGCGCCTACGTGATGGTCACCGGGGAGATCCGCATGAGCGGTACGGGCGAGGAGCTGCTGGGCAACCAGGAAGTCCGCAACGCCTACCTCGGCGGGCACTGACCCGCCGCTTTCAACCTTTCCCTGAGCGTCCCCCCCTCTCCGGAAGGGAGAGGGGCCGGAGGAGAGGGCTGACTGTTCACCCCAGATTCACCAGGGAGTCCACGATGCAAACCCTGCGCTTTTTCACCAACGCCGACGTCGCTGCGGCCCTGTCTTATCCACAACTGATCGAAGCCCTGCGCCATGGCCTGGCCAATCCGGCCGAGGCTCCGGTGCGTGCCAGTCATGCCCTGCCGCAAGACGCCTCGCTGCTGTGTATGCCGGTCTGGCAGACAGGACAGGGCATCGGCGTGAAGCTGGTCACCGTGTTCCCCCGCAACAGCGAGAAGGGCCTGCCCTCGGTCGCCGCGCTGTTCACCCTGTTCGACGATGCCACCGGCAAGCCCCTGGCGGTGCTGGAGGCTTCCGAACTCACCGCCCGGCGCACCGCCTGTACCTCCGCCCTGGCCGCCAGCGCACTGGTGCGCCACGACGCCAGCCGCCTGCTGGTGGTGGGCACCGGCACCCTGGCCGCGCACATGGTCCGCGCCCATTGCGTGGTGCGGCAGTACGAGCGTGTGGATATCTGGGGGCGCCACCCGGAAAAGGCCGCCGAGCTGGTGAGCAAGCTGGCCGCCGAAGGCTATCCCGTGCATGTAGCGCCCGACCTGCAGACCTGCGCCCAGCAGGCCGACTGCATCAGTTGCGTCACCACCTCCACCTCGCCGCTGATTCTCGGCGACTGGCTGCGGCCGGGGACCCACCTCGACCTGGTGGGCGCCTTCCTGCCCAGCATGCGGGAGACCGACAGCGCCGCCGTGGCCCGCTCGCGGGTGGTGGTCGACACCCGTGCCGGTGCCCTGGAGGAGGCGGGCGACCTGCTCTTCGCCATCGCCGAGGGCGCCATCACCGAGCAGAGCATCCATTTCGAACTCGCCGACCTGCTGCATGGCCGTGGCCATCGCCAAACCAACAGCGAGATCACCCTGTTCAAGTCCGTGGGGTATGCCCTTGAAGACCTGATCGCGGCGCAGGTGCTGCTGTCCGTCACGGGTGACTAGGTCGGTTCCTTTCTTGTGGGGGCGAATTCATTCGCCAAAGGCAGCGCAGCTGCCTGAGTGCGAGGTCGAATGGCAGACCTTGGTCTGCATAGCGATTGAAATCGCCCCCACAGCGTTGGGTGACAGGCCTCTGCCCACAATCTCTGTGAAGCACCTTGTGGATAACTTGGTGATACCTGCCCGGATCGCCCGGTTCCCGCAGGGCGGCAGCGGGCGTTCAAATTTTGATCACGCCTGATTTTTCCTACATGAACAGTGGGTTATAGGGCCCGCAAGGCGTCTGCACCGATGCCCGGAGTTGTCCCCGGCAATTGTGCGAAAAGCTGTGGATAAACTTGGGAACAATCGCTGCGCTGCAGTTGCGGCGCGGGCTGTATGATGCTGGCGATTTTTTCGCCAGGAGTTCGCGTCTGTGGATGGCGTAACCTATGCCGGTCTATTCGCAACGGGCCCGTGCCCCAGCACAAGGAGAACTGCATGACTTCCACCGTATTCATCACCGGCGCCACCTCGGGTTTCGGCGAAGCCTGCGCCCGGCGCTTCGCCCAGGCCGGCTGGTCGCTGGTGCTGACGGGCCGCCGCGCCGCGCGTCTGCAAGCCCTCAAGGATGAGCTCTCTGCCCAGACCGACGTGCTCACCCTGGAACTGGATGTGCGTGACCGCAAAGCCATGGAAGCCGCCATCGCCGGCCTGCCGGCCGGGTACGAGAAGATTCGTGGCCTGATCAACAACGCCGGCCTGGCGCTCGGCGCCGACCCCGCGCCCAAGTGCGACCTGGATGACTGGGACACCATGGTCGACACCAACGTCAAGGGCCTGATGTACAGCACCCGCCTGCTGCTGCCGCGCCTGATCGCCCACGGCCGTGGCGCGAGCATCGTCAACCTGGGGTCGGTGGCCGGCAACTGGCCCTATCCCGGCAGCCACGTGTATGGCGCCACCAAGGCCTTCGTCGGGCAGTTTTCCCTGAGCCTGCGCAACGACCTGGTGGGCACTGGCGTGCGGGTCACCAACCTCGAGCCGGGGCTGTGCGAGAGCGAGTTTTCCCTGGTGCGCTTCGCGGGTGACCAGGCCAAGTACGACGCCACCTACGCCGGCGCCGAAGCCATCCAGCCGGAAGACATCGCCGAAACCATCTTCTGGATCATGAGCCAGCCGGCCCACATCAACATCAACAGCCTGGAGCTGATGCCGGTGAGCCAGACCTGGGCGGGCTTCGCGGTCAATCGCTCAACGAAGTGATGCGGGTGGAGCGCCCGAGCAGCTGCAGGGCGCGATCCGGGTAATCGGTAATCAGGCCATTGGCCCCCATGTCCAGCAGATGGCGCATGGCCGGTTGCTCGTTGATGGTCCACATCTGGACCGCCAGGCCACGTTGCCGGGCGGTCTTCACCAGACTGTCGGTGGCCACCAGCAGGCCGCCGCTGCGCTCGGGAATCTGCAGGGCCTGGTAGGACGGGCTGACCAGCCTGCCCAGGCCGACCCAGTTCAGCGCCACCAGCAGGCGCACTGAAGTTGGACTGGCCGAGGTGGCGACGCCGGGGCAGACTTCGCGGAAGCGCTTCAGGCTGCGCTCGTAGAAACTTCCCACCAGCACCCGTTCACGCTGTTCGTGCTTGCCCAGCAAGGCGCACAGCTGCTCTTCCAGCCCGGCGTCGGGCACCTTGATCTCCACCACCTTGGCCTGTTCCGGGAAGCGTTCCAGCACTTCTTCGAAGCTGGGGATGCGGATGCCCTGGCCACGATAGGGATGGCTTTCGCCGCCATCGGCGCTCCAGCGGTAGCCGGCATCCAGGGCCTGCACCTGGGCAAGGGTCAGGTCGGCCACCTCGCCGCTGCCATTGGTGGTGCGGTCCACCTGTGCGTCGTGCAGCACCACCAGATGGCCGTCGCGGGTGCGGCGCACGTCCATTTCCAGCATGTCCACCTTGAGGGCGGTGGCGCGTTCGAAGGCGAACAGGGTGTTTTCCGGCCAGAGGCCGCGTCCGCCGCGATGGGCGATGACCAGCGGCTGGTCGCCGAAGCTGGCGAGCACGCCGGGCCGTTCCGCCGGGCGGCTGGTCAGGGCCAGCGCGAGCAGGCTGGCGACGACGAGGAAGACGGGCGTGAGAAAGAATCGGGCGAAGCGCTTCATGTTGTTCTTATCCGTAAGACGTGGACAGGCGTGCCGAATCAAACGCGGGGACTATGACAAAGACGTGGCGGTGAGGCGAGGGGAAGCTGTTCGGGATGGGGAGCGCGTTGCAATGACGCGAAGGTCCCGTAGGTTGGTCCGAGGAATGACGCCCAATGCAGCCGTGCCTGCCTGTGGTGCGCGGAGGCTGGCGCCCCGCTCAGTCTTTCGGCTTGCCCGGTCCCAGCCAGTGTTTGCCGCCGATCATGATGAAGCGCAGTTGCTGGGTGATCTTGGCGGCGGGGAGGAGGTGCGGCGGCAGGTTGTCCGCCGGCGGGTCGATCAGCTCGGGGAGGGTGGCGAATACGGTTTTCACCACCAGGTCGGCCACCAGGTCGACCCCTTCGTCGTCCAGTTGCGGCATGCGGTTGATCAGTTTGAGGTCGGCGGCCAGGTCGTCGGTGATGCGCTGGCGCAGGGCGGCGATGGCCTGGCGCACCGGCTGCGAGCCGCCGTACTGCTCGCGGGCGAGGAAGAGGAACTGGCCCCGGTTGGCGAGCACCGCGTCAAGGAAGATGCGCACCGAGGCTTCGATGATGCCGCCCAGCTCGAACTCGTTCTGGCGCACCTTGCGGATGGTGGCGCGGAAGGTTTCGCCCACCTCCTCGACCAGGGCCAGGCCCAGCTCATCCATGTCGTGGAAGTGGCGGTAGAAGCCGGTGGGCACGATGCCGGCGTTGCGCGCCACTTCCCGCAGGCTCAGGCTGCCGAAGCCACGGCCGCTATCCATCAGGAGGCGCGCGGCATCCATCAGGGCGTGGCGGGTCTGCTGCTTCTGTTCCGAGCGTTGGGTCATGGAGTGCGGCCGTTGGCGAATGTGCGGCGCACTCTAGCAAATGGACTTCGCGGGAGTCGAACCCGGTTCAGTGAACAACTGTTGACTGTAATTCCCATATTCGGCAGCCTAGTGCACAACTGTTCACCAGAGTCTTGTTATGCCCCTCGTACCTCTCTCCCTGGCGCGCCGAATCGGCCCCGCGCTGGGCCCCTTGCGCGCGCTGGCCGGCGGCGGCTGGCTGCAGGAAGCCGACCTGGACTGCCTGCTGCGCCTCGTCCATCCCGTCCTGCGGCTCAATCGCGTGTTCGCCCGCGTCGAATCCCGCCGCTGGGTGGCCGAGGACATGCTCGCCCTCGGTCTGCGCACCAATGCCAATGCCCGTGGCTGGCGCCCCGGCCAGCACGTACGCCTCTACCTGGAGCTGGATGGCGTGCGCCAGGGCCGCAGCTACAGCCTGCTGGGCGTGCAGGAGGACGGGCGTCTCGAACTGGCGGTCAAGCGCCAGCCGCAAGGGCGGCTGTCCAACTGGCTGCTGGACCGGGTGGCAGTCGGCTCCGTGCTGGAGCTGGAGCCGGCCCAGGGCGATCTGGACTGGCCAGAGGAGGCATCCTCGGTGCTGCTGCTGGCCGCCGGTAGCGGCATCACGCCCTTGCTCGGCCTGCTGCGCCAGGCCCTGGCCCGTGGCTTCGACGCGCCGGTGACCCTGTTGCACTACGTGCGCCACCGCGCCCAGCGTGCCTTCAGCGAGGAACTGCAGGCGCTGATGGCGCGGCATCCCAACCTGCAGGTGCGCTGGGCCATCAGCGGCGAGGCGCCGGCGGCCGGTGAGCTGACCGGGCGCTTCCAGGCGGCTCACCTGGCCGGGCTGCCGGCGCACAGCCTGCTGGCCTGCGGCCCCCACGGCTTCGTTGCCCGCGTGCGTGACTGGTGGCAGGCCGAGCCGCGTGACGGACGCCTGCAATGGGAGGCGTTCACGGCACCGGCCGCGACCGCCGAAGCAGGGGAGGCGGTACGCCTGCGCTTTGCTCGCTCCCATCGAGAACTACCTGGCAACAGCGCCGCCAACCTGCTGGAACAGGCTGAAGCCCACGGCCTGCGACCGCCCCACGGCTGCCGCCAGGGCATCTGCACCGGCTGCACCTGCCAGTTGCTGGCCGGCAGCGTGCGCGACCTGCGCACCGGCGCCATGACCCACGGGCCGGGATTGCCGATCCGCCTCTGCGTCAGTGCGCCGGTGGGCGATGTGGAACTGGAACTCTAGGACCTGCGATGCGATTCGACCGCGAACTCACCCCTGCCGAACTCGATGCTTTCGGCGCCGAGCTGGACGCCCTGCGCCAGCGCACCCTGGATGACCTGGGCGAGGCAGACGCCCGCTACATCCGCCGTATCCGTACCGCCGTGCGGCTCTGTTGCTGGAGCGGCCGTGCGCTATTGCTGCTCGGCTGGTTCCCGCCCACCTGGCTGCTGGGCGTGGCCCTGCTCGGACTGGGCAAGATCCTCGAAAACATGGAGCTGGGCCACAACGTCATGCACGGCCAGTACGACTGGATGAACGACCCCGAGCTGCGCGGCACCCGCTACGAGTGGGATATCGCCGGCCCCTCCGACTTCTGGCGGCATACCCATAACCACATCCACCACAGCTACACCAACGTTCTGGGCAAGGATGACGACGTCGGCTACGGCGTGGTGCGGCTATTCCCCGAACAACGCTGGAAGCCCTTCTACCGCTGGCAACCCCTGTGGGTGACGTTGCAGGCGGCGCTGTTCCAGTATGCGGTGGCGGTGCAGTACCTGCGCCTGGACCAGTACTTCAAGGGCCGCATGAGCCGCGATGAGCTGCGCCCGCGCCTGCGCCAGTTCAATGCCAAGCTGCTGCGCCAGTGGGCCAAGGACTACCTGGCCTTCCCGGTGTTGGCGCTGCTGGTGGGCAGCAGCGTGATGGCGGTGCTGGCGGGCAACCTGCTGGCCAACCTGATCCGCAACCTCTGGACCTTCACCGTGATCTTCTGCGGCCACTTCACCGAGCGTGCGGCGGTATTCCCGCCCGAGGTGCTGGAGGGGGAGAGCCGCGGCCACTGGTACCTGCGTCAGCTGCGGGGCTCCAGCAACCTGGAAGGCGGGCCGCTGTTCCACATCCTCACCGGCAACCTCAGCCACCAGATCGAACACCACCTGTTCCCCGACCTGCCGGCGCGGCGCTATGCCGAGATGGCCAAGGTAGTGAGGGAGATCGCTGCGCGCTACGGGCAGGTCTACAACAGCGGGCGGCTGTCGGTGCAGTTCGGCAGTGTGATCAAGCGCATCTGGAAGTACCGCCTGGCGTGATTTCGCGAAAGACCGCGCCCTTGTAGGTCCGCAAGTCCCCCCTCTCCCTCTGGGAGAGGGGCTGGGGGGAGAGGGAAGTGTCGGTTGGCGCGGAGTCCAAGTGGTCTGGTGCAGGGGCGCCCCCTTCAGCACCGCCGGCGCCAACCCGGACATAGCCAATGAATTCCCCCCTGCAGAAAGCACAATGCCCGGCATCTGCCGGGCATTGAGGTTTTGCGGTCCGCAATCAGACGATGCGGTTGGCCCCGGTGCGGTCAGCGCCACCTTCGGCGATACGGTTGGCGCCGGTGCGGTCAGCGCCACCTTCGGCGATACGGTTGGCCCCGGTGCGGTCAGCGCCACCTTCGGCGATACGGTTGGCGCCGGTGCGGTCGGCACCGCCTTCGGCGACGCGGTCCAGGATCATGAAACTACCTTCGGCAGCAATCGGATCGATGACCTGGAGGGTGGCGCCTTGCTTCGACTCGCCCAGTACCGGTTGGTTATCGGACGGCAGGGCGAAGACGCTGGTGCTCAGGGCGGCGATGAACAGGGCGGCGAAGGCTTGGGTTTTCATGATCGTGGGCTCCTCGATGGGGGCTGGAAACTGGCTACGGGGCCCATGTTACGGATGGGGGGGTGATTAAAAAGTGATCACTGCCGATAGCGAACATCAACGCCATTGATGGTGTTGGGAAGTCTTTATAATCAAGAACTTGCGGTATTTTCATGGCGGTTTGGCGGGGCTCCGGCCATGCATTTCAAGTCATTGGGTGGAGCATCCCGGCGTGTTCACGGGTCGATAAGGCATGGACTGCACGCAGCCTCCCAGGGGTTGTCGTGGATAAAGGGGAGAAATGCATGACACGAGGTCTTCGCATCCTGGCCAGGACGGTCCTGGCACTGGCGCTGCTGTTGGTGGCCCTGCTGGTGCTGGTCGCTACCTTCGACTGGAACCGCATCAAGCCTGTGCTCAACGAGCGGGCGTCCGCCGAACTGGGACGTGAATTCGCCATCGAGGGCGACCTTCGCGTCATCTGGCAACGGGAGGAAGGCGAGGGTGGCTGGCGCGCGCTGGTGCCCTGGCCGCACTTCGCTGCTGAGAATTTGCGCCTGGGCAACCCGGAATGGGCCAAAGGCGGCGATTTCGTCAGTCTCGAGCGGGTGGAATTCCGCATCGCCCCGCTGCCTCTGCTCTGGCAGCGGCTGAGCATTCCGCGCATCGATCTGGGCGGCCCGCGGGTCAGCGTCCGCCGTCTGGCCGACGGCCGCAACAATTGGACCTTCGAGCTTCCGGCCAAGCCGGAAGACGAGGCGCAACAACCCTCCGGCTGGACCCTGGACATCGGCACCCTGGGTTTCGACAAGGGCCAGGTGCAGGTGGATGACGCCCAGACCGGCACCCGCCTGGACCTGCTCATCGACCCCCTCGGCAAGCCGATCCCGTTCAGCGAACTGCTGCCGGCCAAGGGCGCCATGCCCAAGGCGCGCACCGCCCAGGATTACGCCTTCGGCTGGCAGGCCAAGGGCAGCTACAAGGGGCAGCCGCTGGTCGGCAAGGGCAAGGTGGGCGGCCTGCTGGCGCTGCAGAATGCCGACCTGCCGTTTCCGCTGCAGGCCGAGATCAGGGCCGGCGGCACCCACATTGCGCTGCTCGGCACCCTGACCGACCCGCGTGAGCTGGGCGCCCTGGACCTGCGCTTGCAGCTGTCCGGCAAGAGCCTGGCGCAGCTCTACCCCCTTACCGGCGTCACCCTGCCGGAGACCCCGGCCTATTCCACCGATGGCCGGCTGCTGGCCAGCCTGAACGAGCCCGATGGGGCGACGTTCCACTACCAGGGCTTCAACGGCCGCATCGGCGGCAGCGATATCCATGGCGACCTCACCTATGTCGCCAGCCAGCCCCGGCCGAAGCTTTCCGGCACCCTGACCTCCGAGCAGCTGCATTTTGCCGACTTGGCGCCGCTTATCGGCGCCGACTCCCGGGCCGGCCAGCAGGCCCGTGGCGTCGCCACCCGGCAACCGGCGGACAAGGTGCTGCCGGTGGAAGCCTTCCGCACCGAGCGCTGGCGGGCGATGGACGCCGACGTCCGATTCACCGGCAAGCGCATCCAGCACAGCGAGAAACTGCCGGTCACCGATCTCACCACCCATGTCTTGCTCGACGATGGGCGGCTCAGCCTGGAACCCCTGCGCTTCGGCGTGGCCGGCGGCGACCTGGACGCGGTCATCCGCCTGGATGGGCGCCGCGCGCCGCTGACCGGCAGGGCCCAGCTCAAGGCGCGCCACTTCAAGCTCAAGGAGCTGTTTCCCAAGGTCCAGGCCATGCGCAACAGCCTGGGCGAGCTGAACGGTACGGCGGACCTGTCCGGCACCGGCAATTCCGTGGCGGCCCTGCTGGCGACCGCCAACGGCAACCTGCAGATGCTGGTCAATGACGGCACCATCAGCCGCAACCTGATGGAGATCGCCGGACTCAACGTCGGCAACTACGTGGTGGGCAGGCTGTTCGGCGACGAGGAAGTGAAGATCAACTGCGCGGCGGCGGACCTGGGCCTGAAGGACGGACTGATGACGCCGCGGCTGTTCGTCTTCGATACCGAGAATGCGCTGGTGCAGATCGACGGCTATGCCAACTTCCGCAACGAACGGCTGGACCTCAGTGTCACGCCGGAGTCCAAGGGGGTGCGGCTGTTTTCCCTGCGTTCACCGCTCTATGTGCGCGGAACCTTCAAGCATCCCCAGGCCGGGGTGCAGACGGTGCCGCTGGTGGTACGTGGGGCGGGGATGCTGGCGCTGGGGGTAGCGGTGGCACCGGCGGCGGCCTTGCTGGCTCTGGTGGCGCCGGCAGCCGGCGGTGAGGAGGGCAATGCCTGCGCGCCGTTGCTGCAGCAGATGCGCAAGCCTTAGCAGATTGGCTGATGCGTCGTTAAGGTTTTCGACTTAGAGCTGGTCGCGCTCCACCTGCTCGCGCTGGCCGCAGGTCATGAAACCCTTGTGGCGAACCCGGCCCGTGCTGTCGAAGCTGATGTGGTAAGGCTGCTGGTGGCCTTCTTCGTTGAGGATGTAGTTGTTGCAGGAACCCGGGTGCACGCTGCGCTGGACGACGGAGGAGGGGCGGCCGCCGATGATCAGCACCTGCTGCCGGCTCATCCCGGGCTCGACATTCGCCACCAGAGGCTGGTTACGGAAGGTGATGTAGTCCGTCGGGTTTTCTAACTTGCTGGCGCAGCCCGCCATCGATGCCAGGGCACAAGCCATGACAAGCGCTTGCTTGTACATCATGGGTCCTCGTGGGTTAACGCAGTTGAAACACTGCGCTTGGAACACCGGAGGGTGGGGAGAGTTCGCCCGAGATCCTCGCGAAACGGAGCAGGCGATGGACGGCATTGCGCCAGTAGCTGGCGATCTGCCGGTTGGCGGGGCTGGAAACCGCTACTGGCGCGGCTTCCGGGTTGAATGCGTGGTGGCCGCACTATTTTGTAGGAGCGAGCTCTGCTCGCGAGTGAGGTCGCTCCTATGGGGAATCCCGGTCAGTAACCGCCGCCGTGCTCGACCTTCTTCTGCGCCTTCTCGCGTTCGACCTGCTCGCGCTGCTCGCAAGTCATGAAGCCCTTTTCCTCCACCCGGCCACTGCCGTCGAAACTGACGTGGTAGGCCTGCTGGTGGCCGTCCTGGTTGAGGATGTAGTTGTTGCAGATACCCGCGTGGACCTTGCGGCGAACCGACGATGAAGGCGGCCCGCCGATGTTGCGCACCTGGGTTTCCGTCATGCCCTCATCCACCTGCTTGACCAGCGGCTGGTTGCGGTAGGTGTAGTAGTCGGTGGGGTTTTCCATCTTGCTGGCGCATCCGGCCACGGCGGCCAGGGCGCAACCCAGGATCAGCGGATGCTTGCTCATGGCAGATCGTCCCTAAGTGGCGCGGGAGGGCCCCGCGATGGGATTGAGCCTAGACCGCTGGTCGGCGCCGACCAGCGGGGGAGCGCAGGTTTGCCGATGAACGGTCAGCCGTAGCGCTTCTTCGCCTCGATGGCCAGGCCGCTGCCGATGCTGCCGAACAGGTTGCCTTCCACCTGGCGGGCGTTGGGCAACATGGCCGCGACGCTCTGGCGCAACGCCGGGATGCCGCTGGAGCCGCCGGTGAAGAACAGGGTGTCGACCTGGTCGGCGCGCACGCCGGCCTGGGTCAGCAGCGCATCGACACTGGCGCGGATACGCACCAGCAGGTCGTCGATGGCGTTCTCGAACAATGCGCGGGTCAGCTCCACGTCCAGCCCCGGCTCGACGCGCGCCAGGTCGATGCGGCGGCTCTGCGCCTGGGTCAGTTCGATCTTGCTGTCTTCCACCTGCATGGCCAGCCAGTGGCCGGCGCGTTGCTCGATCAGGCTGAACAGGCGGTCGATGCCGGTGGTGTCGACGATGTCGTAGCGCATGTTCTTCAGCGCCAGTTGCGACTTCTGGGCGTACACGGCGTTGATGGTGTGCCAGGTGGCCAGGTTCAGGTGGAAGCTGGTGGGCATCAGCGCGTCGCTCTTCATCCGGCTGCCGTAGCCGAACAGCGGCATCACGCCCTGCAGGCTTAGCTGCTTGTCGAAGTCGGTACCGCCGATGTGCACGCCGCCGGTGGCGAGGATGTCGTCCTGGCGCTCGGCCACTTCACGGCGCCCGGGCGACAGGCGCACCAGGGAGAAGTCCGAGGTACCGCCACCGATGTCGACGATCAGCACCAGCTCCTCGCGCTGGATGCCGCGCTCGTAGTCGAAGGCCGCGGCGATGGGTTCGAACTGGAAGGACACGTCCTTGAAACCGAGCTTCTGCGCCACGGCCACCAGGGTGTTCTGGGCTTCCTGGTCGGCTTCCGTGTCGTCGTCCACGAAGTACACCGGGCGGCCCAGCACCACCTGCTCGAACTCGCGGCCGGCGGCGGCTTCGGCGCGCTGCTTGAGCTGGCCGATGAACAGGCCGAGCAGGTCCTTGAAGGGCAGGGCGCTGCCCAGCACTGTGGTTTCGCTCTTGAGCAGCGGCGAGCCCAGCAGGCTCTTGAGCGAGCGCATCAGGCGGCCTTCGTAGCCGTCCAGGTACTCGTGCAGCGCCTGGCGGCCATAGGCCGGGCGGCGTTCCTCGGTGTTGAAGAAGACCACCGAAGGCAGGGTGAACTTGTCGTCCTCCAGGGCGATCAGCGGCTCCACGTCCGGGCGCCACCAGCCGACGGTGGAGTTGGAGGTTCCGAAGTCGATGCCCAGGGCCTGGGCGGGGAGGACGTTGCTCATGTCGCGGGTGTTCCGGAAAAAAACGGCCGCGCAGTTTACGCGAGCGTGATGAGGTTGTCCGGCACAGTTCGTCGTGCGCAGGGCTTTCATGGGCCCATGCCTGAAGAAGAACGGATCACCCCTGCTGCCTTGCGGGTCGGGCTTCAGACGTAGGCCAGCAAGCGACCGGCCGACATCACCCCGCACCAGATCAGGATCGACAACGCCACCTGCAGCCGTCCCGCAAGGGGCGGCCGCCGGTCCCAGTCGGCCAGCCGCCTTGCCCAGCAGGTGCGGAACAGCAGTGCGTTGGCGATTCCGACCCCGACCAGAGCCAGCTTGAGCTGCAGCAGCCAGTTGCCCGTAAGGGGGCCGGCGTCGGCGGCGAACAGGCAGAATCCGGTGGCCAGCAGGAGCAGTAGCCCGGCGATGCCGATGGGCGTCAGGCGGCGCGAAGCCTCCGGCAGCGGCACCTCGCGTGCCAGTCCGAGCAGACGCAGGTCGAGCAACAGCATGGAGCCCAGCAGCATCACCAGCCCGAACAGGTGCAGCAGGTTGGCCGTCGGGTAGAACAGCGAGGATTCGCGCATCAGCGCGCCGAAGGGCGAAGTCTCCAGGCGTTCGGTCCAGGGCAGGATGAACTCCATCGCCTCAGCGCAGCTCCACCGTGCGCCCATCGACGATCAGGCGTTCGGCGCGCATTTCCGCCGAGCCATCCTTGCTCGGGTAGCCGACCACCGTCACCGTCGTGCCCGGCACCAGGTCTTTCTCCGGCAGCCCGCGGGACTCCATGCGGCTGATCGGTGCCAGCACCACGTGCCACTCGCGGCCCTCGTAGTCGATGGTGATGTGGGCGTGGGGATTGCGGTAGGAGAGCGTCTTGACCGGCGTTTCGATGGTCAGGGTCTTGTCCGCATCGTAGGAACTCCAGCCGTGGTGGGCGACGGCAGCGGTGGTACCGAGCACCAGGACGAAGAAGGCAATGAGCAGGGCGAACTTTCTCATGAGATGGCCTCCAGTCTGCGACCCGGAAAGCGTAGGCGCTCATCGAGCCCGCCGCCGCTCGGGCAGTATCCCGAAACACAATACGCGACCTTCCCGCAGGTCGGTCCGAGCTGTGCGAGGCCCGACGAGTGGGCTTGGTGAGGCGAAGTGTTGGGCTTCGCTGCGCTGACCTACCTAGCGGAAAAAAGCGAGGCCTACGCAAGCCCGCCCCAGCCCAGGGTCAGCGCCGCCAGCGCCAGGTAACGTCCCGCCTTGGCCAGGGTCACCAGGGCCAGGAACACCCAGAAGGACTCGCGCATTACCCCGGCCACCAGGGTCAGCGGATCGCCGATCACCGGCATCCAGGCCAGCAGCAGCGACCAGCGTCCGTAGCGGTGGTAGAAGACCTGCGCCCGCTGCATCTGCGCGGGTTTCACCGGGAACCAGCGGCGTTCGCGGAAATGCTCTACGTAGCGTCCCAGCAGCCAGTTCAGCAGTGAGCCCAGCACATTGCCGAAAGTCGCCACGGCCACCAGCGCCCATACCGGATGGGCCTTGGCCAGCAGCAGCCCGACCAGCACCGCTTCCGATTGCAGGGGCAGCAGGGTGGCGGCGCCGAAGGCGGAGAGGAACAGGCCCAGATAGGCGGTGAGTGCCAGCACGCGGGTGTCTCGGAGGAAGGGGGCGCCAGTGTGGCGAGCCCGGCATGGGCGGACAAGCCGGTAAGCGGATTGAAAGGCTGATCCGTTAGAATGGGCGCAGTCTGACAATGGAAAAACGGGGGCGTCGACTCCAGAGTTACGGAGCCGGCTTGATCCTGACCCCCTCTGATCTTTGGTGCCTTTATGCGTAGAGCTTCCCATCATGAGTTGCGCACGGCCTTTCGTGCGCTGCTGAACTCGGATTCCTGCTTCCACACCGCTTCGGTGTTCGACCCCATGTCCGCCCGAATCGCCGCTGACCTCGGTTTCGAAGTCGGCATCCTCGGCGGTTCGGTCGCTTCCCTGCAAGTGCTGGCCGCGCCCGACTTCGCCCTGATTACCTTGAGCGAATTCGTCGAGCAGGCCACCCGCATTGGCCGCGTTTCGCGCCTGCCGGTAATTGCCGACGCCGACCACGGCTACGGCAATGCCCTCAACGTCATGCGCACCGTGGTCGAACTGGAGCGCGCCGGCATCGCCGCGTTGACTATCGAGGACACCCTGTTGCCGGCGCAGTTCGGCCGCAAGTCCACCGACCTGATCCCGGTGGAAGAAGGCGTCGGCAAGATCCGCGCGGCCCTGGAAGCGCGCGTCGATCCGGAGCTCGCCATCATCGCCCGGACCAACGCCGGCGTGCTCAGCGTCGACGAAGTCATCCTGCGTACCAAGGCCTACGAGGCCGCCGGCGCCGACGGCATCTGCATGGTCGGCGTGGCCGACTTCGAGCACCTGGAGGCGATCGCCGAGCACCTGAACGTGCCGCTGATGCTGGTCACCTACGGCAACCCCAAGCTGCGCGACAACGAACGCCTCGCCCGTCTCGGCGTGCGTATCGTGGTCAACGGCCACGCTGCCTACTTCGCCGCCATCAAGGCCACCTACGACTGCCTGCGCGAGCAGCGCCAGGTCGCCACCGGCACCGAGCTCAGCGCCACCGAACTGACTCACAAGTACACCTTGCCCGAGGACTACATCGTCTGGGCCGAGGAATTCATGAACGTGAAGGAATAGGGCGCTCGCCCATCAGGGCGCGACCTCCACTTGTCGCCAGCCGACCCCCACACTTGCAAAAGTCCACCGGCTGACCCCATAACTCGGGCAGCACCCTAAAGGCATGTGGGAGGTCAGCATGGCCAGTGGTTGGGCCGGCGACGGCGCCGTCCAGGAACAGATCGACAGCACCATCGAAGACGCCATTCAGCGCGCACGCAGCCAGCTGCCAAAAGGCGAAAGCCTGACGCACTGCGAAGAGTGCGACGCCCCCATCCCCGAAGCCCGCCGCAAGGCCATCCCCGGCGTGCGCCTGTGCGTCGCCTGCCAGACCGAACATGACAAGGAAAGCGCCGCCTTTGCCGGGTACAACCGGCGGGGGAGCAAGGATAGTCAGTTGCGTTGAGGCAAGCGCCTTGCAGGGTTACAAACGACTTTGGGCCTTGTCGTAGACTGCACCACCCTCGCGCTTGCCGACTCCGATCACCACCACGGTAATGCGTTGGTCTTCGACCCGGTACACCAGTCGGCAACCGGCGGTGCGGAGTTTGATCTTGAAGCAGTCGGGCATCCCGTGAAGTGCATCGCCTGGATCCGCGGCCGTTGCAACCGCTCTTTCAGCTTCTTTTTGAATTGCTGCCCGATGGTATCGCCGAGCTTGCGCCATTCCTTCAGCGCCGAAGGCAGGAACTCCAGTTCATAGGTCATCGAGGCTGACTTTCACTCCCTTTTCGTGGGCACGGCTGCGGACGATTTCGGCCAGCGCCTGATCGTCCAGGTATTCCATCAGTGCTTCGAAGGTTTCAGCCGGGACCATGTAGGCCATGACCTTGTTGTGGTTGAGAACGGCTACAGGCGCACCTTTGGCGCCGGACACCACGGCCGAGGGATTTTTCTTCAGCTCGGAAACGCTGACAGCAACATTGGCAAGTACGCTTTGCATGAATTCGGCTCCAGAAATTTGGGCCAAATTCCGGTCTTTTTGTCGTTGTGACTCAAGCCGGAGTTTCCGTCAGGCGAATCACCCGGTCTCAGAACAGGCAATACCGCTGCGCTATCGGCAGCACCGCGTCACTCCAGAATCAGCTGCATGAAGGTCAGGTCCAGCCAGCGACCGAACTTGCGGCCCACCTGGGGCATCTGCCCGGTGGTGACGAAGCCGAGACGCTCGTGGAGGCGGATGGAGGCGGTGTTCTCGCGCTCGATGGCGGCGACCATCACGTGCAGGCCGGCCTGGCGGGCGCGCTCGATCAGCGCCTGCATCAGTGCCGGACCGAGGCCCTGGCCGCGCTGGTCGCCACTCACGTATACCGAATGTTCAACGGTATGGCGGAAGCCCTCGATGGTGCGCCAGGTGCCGTAGCTCGCGTAGCCGAGCACCTGGCCGGCATCGTTCACCGCCACCAGCACCGGAAAGCCGGCGGCGTTGCGCTCGGCCAGCCAGGCACGGCGGTTGGCCAGGTCCACCAGGGTTTCGTTCCAGATCGCCGTGGTGTTCTCCACGGCGTCGTTGTAGATGGCGAGGATGCCGGGAAGGTCGGCTTCTGCCGCATCACGAATGTTCATGTTTCCGGTCTCCAGGACGTCGTTCAAGGTCGTAGCGAGCGCAGCTCAGGCCGTGCGAGGGTTCGATGCAGTGGGGATCACGCTTCTGGCGGAACGCTGCCCGTCCCACCCTGCTAGGGCACCAGGTAGTTCTTCACCCCGGTGAAGATGATCTGCGCGGCGAGGGCGCAGACGAACAGGCCCATCAGGCGGCTGACGATCTGCAGGCCCTGGTCGCCGAGGATGCGTTCGATGCGGTCGGAGAGGTAGAGGATGGCGCCCACGGTGGCGGCGGCGATGGCAATGGCGAACAGCGCGGTGAGCTTGTCCTCCCAGTGCACGTGCCCGGCGCCCATCACCAGCATGGCGCCGATGGTGCCGGGGCCGACGGTCAGCGGGATGGTCAGCGGCACGATGGTGACGTCCTGCTGCACGTTGTCCGCCTGCACCGCCGAGTTGCCCTGGGCCATGCCGAGGGCGGAGATGAACAGAACGGTGCCGGCGCCGATGCGGAAGGCATCGATGGTGATGCCGAAGACATTGAAGATGGCCTGGCCGAACAGGTAGAGCAGGGCGCTGGCCACCAGGGTGCCGAGGGCGACTTTCCAGGCGAGTTTCTTGCGTTCCCTCACCGTGTGGCCGCGGGTGAGGGAAATGAAGCAGGAGAGCACGAAGAAGGGGCTATAGAGCACCAGCATCTTCAGATACAGGCTGGAAAGACTTTCGAGCATCGAGGGGCATCCGTTCGTGACTGCAGGGCCGCTCATCAGTGTAGAGGCTGCCCTGCCATTGGGCGCACAACTATAACCGCACGAGGGCAGTCTACTAACCTGACTGCACCGGGTCGTTTCGTCGCGCAGGGAGCCGTTGATGGCGCACTTGAGCTTCACTCCCAACCTGCAACGTCACCTCGATGTCCCCGAACTGGATGTCACGGCGCTTACCGTGGCCGAGGCGCTGGAAGCCGCCTTCGTCGCCAATCCGCGCCTGCGCAGCTACCTGCTGGATGACCAGGGCCGCCTGCGCCGCCATGTGGCGATCTTCGTCGACGCCCAGCAAGTCAGCGACCGTCGCCGCCTCAGCGACCCGGTGGGGCCGGCCAGCGACATCTTCGTGGTCCAGGCGTTGTCCGGCGGTTGAGCCGGTACAAGGAGAATCAGCATGAGCCGATGCATCCACGTGGCAACCCGCAAGGGGCTGCTGTGTTTCGAGCCCGAAGGCGACGGCTGGCGCCTGGCGCGCCAGGACTTCCTGGGCGAACCCGTGAGCATGCTGCTGGCCGACCCCCGCGATGGCCACCTCTATGCCGCCCTGCACCTGGGCCATTTCGGCCCCAAGCTGTGGCGCTCGGCGGACGCCGGGCAGAACTGGACGGAAGTGGCCGCTCCGGCTTTTCCCCCGGCAGCGGAGGGCGAAGATGGGCCCTCGGTGGAGATGATCTGGTGCCTGGAGGCGGGAGGCGCCGACCAGCCCGGCGTGCTCTGGGCCGGCACCATTCCTGGTGGCCTGTTCAAGTCCCGTGACCGGGGCAGTTCCTGGGAACTGGTGGACAGCCTCTGGCAGCGCCCGGAGCGGGCCAACTGGTTCGGTGGCGGCTACGACCAGCCGGGTATCCACTCCATCTGCGTCGACCCGCGCAACAGCCGGCACCTGACCCTGGCGGTGTCCTGCGGCGGCATCTGGCACAGCGAGGACGAAGGCGCCAGCTGGAACCACCGCACCCGTGGCATGCGCGCCGCCTACATGCCGCCGGAGCGCGCCGAGGACCCGGACATCCAGGACCCGCACCGCATGGTGGCCTGCCCGGCGGACCCGGAGCGGCTCTGGGTGCAGCATCACAGCGGCATCTTCGTCAGTTCCGATCGCGGGCTGAACTGGCGGGAGATCGAGCAGGCCGGGCCGTCCACCTTCGGCTTCGCGGTGGCGGTGCACCCGTCCGACCCGGACTGCGCCTGGTTCGTGCCGGCGGTGAAGGATGAATGCCGGGTGCCCGTCGACCAGCGCCTGCGGGTCACCCGCACCCGTGATGGCGGCAGGCATTTCGAGGTCCTGGAACAGGGGCTGCCGCAGCAGCTCTGTTATGACCTGGTGTATCGCCACGGGCTGGACGTGGACGGCAGCGGGCAGTGCCTGGCGATGGGCTCCACCACCGGGCACCTGTGGGTGTCCGGGGACCAGGGGGACAGTTGGGTGCTGGCGGCGGGGCATTTGCCGCCGATCTTTGCGGTGAGGTGGGGGTAGCGGGTCCGGCCAGCAGTCCGTTGTGGGGGTGAATCTATTCGCTATGGGCGGCGAAGCCGCCCATAGCGGGATCTGAAGGGCGAACCTGCGGTCCGCATAGCGATTGAAATCGCCCCCACAGGTATTACTCCTGTTCAGTGCAAGGGTGGGCTTCAGCCCACCAGCAAGGCTGGGGCGTCGTCAGCTGTGCATCGCGTGGCGGTCGCGCATTTCCTTTTCGGCCACCCAGTACTCGATCAGCTCGCGCAGTTGCGAGAGTTCCACCGGTTTGGCCATGTGCCCGTCCATGCCGGCGAGGCGGGCGCGTTCCTTGTGTTCGCTGAGGATGTGGGCGGTCAGGGCGACCACCGGGGTGCGCGGGCGCTGTTCCAGGTTTTCCCAGTGGCGCAGCATCTCGGTGGCGGTGAAACCGTCCAGCACCGGCATCTCGCAGTCCATCAGCACCAGGTCGTAGTGCTGGTTCTTCATGGCGCTCAGGGCTTCCTCGCCGTTGCTGGCGGTATCCGGCTCGAGGTTGAGCTTGCTCAGCATGCCGCGAATCACCTTCGTGGAAATGCTGTTGTCCTCGGCCACCAGGATGCGGAAGTCACTGGGTACATGCAGCGGCTGGCTGACCTGCGAGCCCGGCAGGGAGATGGCGCCCCCCTCCTTGCGCTGGTTGAGTTCGTCGGCCAGCGTGGCCTTCAGTGTATAGCCGGCCACCGGCTTGGCGAGGATGCGCTTGATACCTGCGTTGCGCGCAATGATCTTGCTCGGCGCGTTGCTGATGCCGGTGAGCATGATGATCAGGATGTCGTGGCTGAGGCTGGGGTCTTCCTTGATCTTGGCCGCCAGCTGCATGCCGGTCATGCCGGGCATGTCCTGGTCCAGCAGGACCACGTCGAAATACTCCTTGAGGTGCGCCTTGGTGCGCAGCAGGGCCAGGGCCTCCTTGCCGGAGGGCACGGCGCTGACCTGCAGGCCCCAGGCGCTGCACTGCTGCACCAGTACCTTGCGGCAGGTGTCGTTGTCGTCGACCACCAGCAGGCGCGCGCCTTCCAGCGGGCTGTCGAGGTCGGCGGTGGGGCGAATCAGGTGCTGGGCGTCCAGCGGCAGGGTCAGCCAGAGCGTGCTGCCCTGGCCGGAACCGCTCTGGATGCCGAATTCGCCGCTCATCAGGCGCACGAGCTGGCGGGCGATGACCAGGCCCAGGCGGCCACCGAGCTTGGAGGAGGCGAGGAAATCGCTGCTCTGCAGTTCGGCGTTGAGCAGTGCCGCGCGCTCGCTGGCGTCCAGGGGCCGGCCGCTGTCCTGTACGGCAAAGCGCAGGCGCGGTTGCGGGGTGCTGTTGTCCAGGGCCACCACCAGGAGGATTTCGCCTTCGTCGGTCTGCTTGAAGGCGTTGTCCAGCAGGCTGAGGAGAACCTGCCGCAGGCGCGTGGGGTCGCCGCTGACGACGCGGGGCACCTGGGGCTGCATGAAGCTGATGAGCTCGACCCGTTGCTGCTCGGCCTTGGCGCGGAAGATGTCGAGGCAATCGTCGACCAGGGCGTTGAGGTCGAACTGCACGTCGTCCAGCTCGATCTGGCCGGACTCCAGCTTGGAGATGTCGAGGATCTCGTTGATCAGGGTGAGCAGTTCGTTGCCGGAGCTGTGGATGGTCTGCACGTAGTCGCGCTGCTTGGCCGACAGCGGGGTGCCCAGGAGCAGCTCGGTCATGCCCAGCACGCCGTTCATCGGGGTGCGGATCTCGTGGCTGATCTTGGCGAGGAATTCACCCTTGGCCTTGAGTTCGGCGGAGCTGGCGGCCAAGGCGCGGCTGGCGCTGAAGGCTTCGTGCTGGAGGCGCTGCTGGCGTTCGCTCAGGGCCATGCTGAGGAACACGCCGCTGATGGTGGAAATCGCCAGCAGGGCGTAGGCAAGCCAGTCGGACTGCATCTGCCAGTAGCCGAACAGCGCCGGCAGGGCGCCGAGGATGGCGACGCAGAACACCCCCAGGGCCAGGCTGAACAGCCGCGCCGGGCGATAGCCATGGCGCCAGTGGTCGATGGCGAGGGCGAACATGCTGAGGCTGGCGATGGCGGCCAGCACGTAGACCAGCTGGTTGAACTGCAGCTCGGTGATGATCAGCAGGAGGATGGCGGTCAGCGCGATCAGCACGATCTCGCCCAGCAGCAGGCCGGTGAGCGGCGTGCTCGGGCAGACCTTGTGGAAGAAGCTGAGGGTGAAGGCGAGGGTGCAGACCATGGCGGTCAGCATGGCCAGGTTGGCGATCTGCGGCTGTGCGCTCTGCCAGTCGCCCAGCCAGGGCGAGCTGATGCCCAGCAGGCTGACGCCGGTGACGATCAGGCTGCCCTGTGCGGCAGCGAGCCAGAGGCTGACGCCAGCGCGTGAGTACGCGTAGCGCATCAGGTTGTAGAAGACCAGCATGGCGAGGCCGCCCAGCAGCAGGCCGAAGAGCAGCGGACGGGTGTCGTCGGCGGCCATCAGGGCGGCGGCTTGCAGCGTCACGGTGGGGCGCAGGGCGTGTTCCGAGGCCATGCGCAGGTAAAGGTCCAAGGGCTCCTGCCGGACGGGCAGGGGCAGGAGGAAATCACGGCTGGGCAGCGGGCGTTCGCTGAAGGGCAGGCGGCTGCCGGTGCGGGTATGGGCCACCAGTTCGTCGCCCTTGAGGACGTAAAGGTCGAGGTAGGCCAGGTAGGGGGCGAAGACCCGCAGCAATTGCTCGTTCTGGACGGGCGGAAGCTGGTAGTGCAGCCACAGGGCGCTGCCGCCGCCGGGGGTGTAGAGCTGGTCGAGTTCGATCGGGGTGAACTGGGAGAGGGCCTGCTGGGTGCGGATCTCCTGCAGCTGAAGGTTGGCGCCGGGATCGAGCAGCATGCTCCATTGCCGCTCTTCGGCCGCCTGGGCGGGCAGCAGATGAATCAGGGCCAGTATCAGGCTGGCGATCAATCCTGTGGCAGTCCTGAGCCGGAGCACGGTCGAAGTCCCTTCGTGGGTGAGTGGCCGGATTATAGACAAGGCCTTCTCGGGCGGAACATGACCAAGGCGGCCATCTGGCCGCCCTGGTGAGTACTCTGACTTCTTACCCTTCGCCGCGTTCCCGGGCAATGGCCCGGTAGCCGATGTCCTTGCGGTAGAAGCAGCCGTTCCAGCGGATCTTCTCCGCCAGGCGATAGGCCTGCTGCTGCGCGTCGGACACGCTGGCGCCGATGGCGGTGGCGCAGAGCACGCGACCGCCGGCAGTGACGATCTGGCCGTCCTTCTGCGCGGTGCCGGCGTGGAACACCTTGCCGTCCAGGGCCGCGGCGTCGTCCAGGCCCTCGATCACGTCACCCTTGGCGTAGTCGCCCGGGTAGCCGTCGGCGGCCAGCACCACGCCTACGGTGGGGCGCGGGTCCCAGGTGGCTTCGACCTTGTCCAGGGCCCTGGCCAGGGCGGCCTCGACCAAGAGGACCAGGGAGCTTTCCAGGCGCACCATGATCGGCTGGGTTTCCGGGTCGCCGAAGCGGCAGTTGAACTCGATGACCTTGGGCGCGCCGCTCTTGTCGATCATCAGGCCGGCGTAGAGGAAGCCGGTGTAGACGTTACCTTCCTCGGCCATGCCGCGCACGGTCGGGTAGATGACTTCTTCCATCACGCGCTTGTGCACGTCCGGGGTCACTACCGGAGCGGGGGAGTAGGCACCCATGCCGCCGGTGTTCGGGCCGGTATCGCCGTCGCCGACGCGCTTGTGGTCCTGGCTGGTGGCCATGGGCAGCACGTTCTGGCCGTCGACCATGACGATGAAGCTGGCTTCCTCGCCGTCGAGGAACTCTTCGATTACCACGCGGGAACCGGCGTCACCGAAGGCGTTGCCGGCGAGCATGTCGCGCACGGCGGCTTCGGCTTCCTCGAGAGTCATGGCGACGATCACGCCCTTGCCCGCGGCCAGGCCGTCGGCCTTGATGACAATGGGCGCGCCTTTCTCTTTCAGGTAGGCCAGGGCCGGCTCCACCTCGGTGAAGTTCTGGTAGGCGGCGGTGGGAATCTTGTGGCGGGCCAGGAAGTCCTTGGTGAAGGCCTTGGAGCCTTCCAGCTGGGCGGCGCCGGCGGTGGGGCCGAAGATGGCCAGGCCACGGGTGCGGAACAGGTCGACCACGCCTTTCACCAGCGGCGCTTCCGGGCCGACGATGGTGAGCTGGACGTTCTTCTCGGCGAAGTCGGCCAGTTGCTCCAGGGCCAGCACGTCGATGGCGACGTTCTCGCACTTGGCCTCGAGCGCGGTGCCGGCGTTGCCCGGAGCGACGAAGACCTTCTCGACGCGTGGGTCCTGGGCCACTTTCCAGGCCAGGGCGTGTTCGCGACCGCCGCTGCCGATGATGAGTACGTTCATAAATCTCTCCTGCGGAGAGAGCCTCAGGCCTCAGGCTACAGGCTACAGGCAAGAGCAGAAACGCTGTTGCCTGCAGCCTGCAGCTTGCAGCCTGCAGCCCTGCTGTTAATGCCTGAAGTGGCGCATACCGGTGAACACCATTGCGATTCCAGCCTCGTCGGCGGCGGCGATGACTTCGTTGTCACGCATGGAACCGCCCGGCTGGATCACGGCGGTGATGCCGGCCTTGGCCGCGTTGTCGATGCCGTCACGGAAGGGGAAGAAGGCGTCGGAAGCCATGACCGCGCCCTTCACCTCGAGGCCGGCATGCTCGGCCTTGATGGCGGCGATGCGGGCGGAGTTCACGCGGCTCATCTGGCCGGCGCCAACACCGACGGTCTGGCGGTTCTTGGCGTAGACGATGGCGTTGGACTTGACGAACTTGGCCACTTTCCAGGCGAAGATCAGGTCGTGGATTTCCTGCTCGCTCGGGGCGCGCTGGGTGACGATCTTCAGATCTTCTGCCTTGATCATGCCGATGTCGCGGCTCTGTACCAGCAGGCCGCCGTTGACGCGCTTGAAGTCCCAGCCAGCAGCGCGCTCGGCCGGCCACTCACCGCATTCCAGCAGGCGAACGTTGGCCTTGGCGGCGACCACTTCACGGGCGGCAGCGGAGATTTTCGGGGCGATGATCACTTCGACGAACTGGCGATCGACGATGGCCTTGGCGGTTTCACCGTCCAGCTCGCGGTTGAAGGCGATGATGCCGCCGAACGCGGATTCTGTGTCGGTGGCATAGGCCAGGTCGTAGGCCTTGCGGATGCCGCCTTCGTTCTCCGGCACCACGGCCACGCCGCAGGGGTTGGCGTGCTTGACGATGACGCAGGCCGGCTTGACGAAGCTCTTCACGCATTCCAGCGCGGCGTCGGTGTCGGCCACGTTGTTGAAGGAGAGTTCCTTGCCTTGCAGCTGAATGGCGGTGGAGACGCTGGCCTCGCCCTTCTTCGCTTCCACGTAGAACGCGGCGCTCTGGTGCGGGTTCTCGCCGTAGCGCATCTCCTGGGCTTTGATGAACTGGCTGTTGAAGGTGCGCGGGAAGGCGCCACGGCCTTCGGTGGACAGGGTGTCGCGGGTCTGGTCGATGGTGCCCAGGTAGTTGGCGATCATGCCGTCGTAGGCGGAGGTGTGCTCGAACGCCTTGAGGGCCAGGTCGAAACGCTGGGCGTAGGTCAGGCCGCCGGCCTTCAGGCTTTCGAGGACGCCGGCGTAGTCGCTGGCGTTGACCACGATGGCGACGTCCTTGTGGTTCTTCGCCGCGCTGCGAACCATGGTCGGGCCGCCGATATCGATGTTTTCGATGGCGGTGGGCAGGTCGCAGTCAGGTTTGGCGACGGTGGCCTCGAAGGGATAGAGGTTGACCGCGACCAGGTCGATCGGCTTGATGCCGTGCTGTTCCATCACCGCGCCGTCGAGGTCGCGGCGACCGAGGATGCCACCGTGGATCTTCGGGTGCAGGGTCTTTACGCGGCCGTCCATCATTTCCGGGAAGCCGGTGTAGTCGGCAACTTCCACGGCGGCGACGCCGTTGTCCTTGAGCAGCTTGTAGGTGCCGCCGGTGGAGAGGATCTCCACGCCAAGGGCAGCCAGCTCACGGGCGAAATCGACGATGCCGGTCTTGTCGGAGACGCTGATCAGGGCACGGCGAACGGGAAGGCGGGTGGTCTGGTCGGTCATTTCGGAACCATTCGAGTGGGAGAGGATTTGGCGGACGGGCCTGAAACTGGAAGCCGGAAGCTTGAACGTCGGGGTTCGTCCCGCTTCAGGCTTCCGGCTTCCAGCTTCCGCCCTTCAGAGCAGGTCGTATTGCTTGAGCTTCTTGCGCAGCGTGCCCCGGTTGAGGCCGAGCATTTCCGAAGCCTTGGTCTGGTTGCCCTTGACGTAGTTCATCACGGTTTCCAGCAGCGGCGCTTCCACTTCGGAAAGCACCAGGTTGTACACGTCCGTGACGGCGGCGCCCTCAAGATGGGCGAAATAGTTGTGCAGTGCCTTCTCGACACTGCCACGCAGGGTCTGGCCCTCCGCGGTCGGTGCCGTCAGGTGCTGTTTCAGGTTGGCGTTGTCGATCACGGGTGTTGCCCCATCAAAAAAATTCTCGGTCATCGTCGTCATGCGGCCTTTTCCCCTTCGTTGTGACGCTCGGCGAAGAACTCCCGAACGTTGGCGCACTGCGCGTCCGTGGACTCCAAACGATTGAACTTGGCGCGAAACTCCCTGGCGCCGGGCAGGGTTGCCAGATACCAGCCGACATGCTTGCGGGCGATGCGAACGCCCATCTCGTCGCCATAGAAGGCGTGCAATGCGGCCAGATGCTCCAGCAGTATCCGTTCCACCTCGATCAGATCCGGCGCCGGCAGAAGTTCACCGGTCGCCAGGTGATGCGCGATCTCGCGGAAGATCCAGGGGCGCCCCTGGGCCGCTCGACCGATCAGCAGGGCATCGGCGCCGGTGGCGTCGAGGACCTGCCTGGCTTTCTGTGGCGAGTCGATATCGCCGTTGGCGAAGACCGGAATGGACACCGCCTGCTTGATCGCTGCGATGGTGTCGTACTCGGCTTCGCCGGTGTACAGGTCGGCGCGGGTCCGGCCATGCACGGCCAGGGCCTGGATACCGGCCTGTTCGGCGATCTTCGCCACCGTGATGCCGTTCCTGTTCGATCGGTCCCAACCGGTACGGATCTTCAGGGTGACGGGCACGTCGACGGCCTTGACCACGGCGTCGAGGATGTCGGCCACCAGGGCCTCGTCCTTCATCAGCGCCGAGCCGGCGGCCTTGTTACAGACCTTCTTCGCCGGGCAGCCCATGTTGATGTCGATGATCTGTGCACCGAGCTCGACATTGGCCCTGGCCGCTTCCGCCAGCATTGCCGGATCGCCGCCGGCTATCTGGACGGAACGGGGCTCCGGATCCCCCTCGTGGAGCAGGCGCAGCCGCGACTTGCGGCTGTTCCACAGGCGCACGTCGCTGGTGACCATCTCCGATACCACCAGGCCGGCGCCGAGGCGGCGGCAAAGCTGGCGGAACGGCCGGTCGGTCACACCCGCCATGGGGGCGAGGATCACCTGATTGGGCAAGGCGTAAGGGCCAATGCTAACCGCCGACATGGGTCTTCCCTGTTTGGGGCCTGTGCTCTGTTGACTGCCAGGGTCCGTACGGAAGCGGGCTGCGCCTGGCTTGGCCAGTGCTCGCCGACGTCCTGCGCGGACCCTGAGGGAGTTCGAAAAAGGGTGGGCATGATACCCGCTCTCGATGACTGGATAAAGGCTGTTTTGAACAAATTCTGAACAGCCCCATGCTTATCACCGGGAGTTAGTAGTGGGCTGGAAGCGCCGTAATCCGGCGCTTTCGGCTCATTCCGGGGAGTGGAAGCTGAGGCTGTAGTTCACGGCCTTGGTGCCCGGGTCGAGGATGTCCAGGCTGATGTGAATGGGGGTTTGCGGCGGCATTTCCGTCTGCCCGGCCAGCTCGCCGGAGAGGTATTCGCCCGGCTTGAAGCGGCGACTGGCCAGCAGCTGGCCCTTGATGTCGGCGAAGCGCAGTTCCAGCAGCGGGAACGGCTGGGAGAAGGCCGCGCGGTTGTAGAGGATGGCATCGACCACCAGGGCGCCGGAGAACTCGGGGTGGCTGCGCACCACGAGGTTGCTGCTCTTGATCAGGTTGACGTCCACCTTCGAGGGCAGCTGGCAGCCGATTTCCGGGCAGATCTGCTGGAACCAGGGGCGGTACTGGTCCTGCCGGGCCAGTTCGTCGAAGTGGTACCAGATGTACTGGCCGGCCAGGGCTAGGGCGGCGACCAGGTTCAGCAGCGTCCAGCCGATCCAGCGGCCCCAGGGGCGCTTGCGTTCCTGCCAGTCCAGTTGCAGCGGCTCGTCGCTGAGCGCGAGCAGGCCGTCGTCGCGCAGGCCGGGCTCGCTGCGCTGATGCTGCGGGCCTGCCTGCTCGGCGAGCTGTGGTTCGTCCTGCTCGTCGTCGAAGTCGTCGTGCAGGTCATCGGGCTCGTCGTCGCGGGCGGAACCCAGACTGAAGTCCGGGCCCGGTTCGTCTTCCACCAGGTCCATGGACAGGTGCGGTTCGGTGCGTGGCGCCGGGGTGGGCCTGGGCGGTTCGGCCGGGGTGCGGCTGACCGGCTCGGCAATGGGCTCGGCGCGCAGTTCGAAGTCGGGTTCCGGCTCCGCATCAGCATCGGCGGTCATGGACGGCGCGGGTTCCTCGGCGTCCAGCAGGGCCTCGGCCCAGCCTTCATCATGCTGTGGCTCCGCTTGTGCCTCTTTGCGCGCCGGTGCGCCCGGGCCAAGCAGGTCGCGGGACAGGCGCTGCTCTTCCTGCTCAAGCTTGGCCAGTTCTTCGTCCAGGTCGAGGCTGTCCAGATCCAGGTCGTCGTGGATCCACAGGGGCTCGCCGGCCGGCTGGGCCGGTGGTGCGGCCTGTGGTGCAACCGGCGGCTTGAGCACGGTGGCGACACTGGGGACCGGGACTTCGGGCGCTACCGCTGCCTGCGGCGCCACCGGCCTGGGGGCTGGTGCGGCGGCGGCGGCGGGCGCCTTGGGGGGAGGAGATACCGGAACGGCCGCCTGGCCCTTGCTTGCCAACAGCTGTTGCGCCGCATTGAACACATGCAGGCAGGCACCGCAGCGCACGGCACCGTGGGCCACCGCCAACTGGGCGCGGCTGACGCGGAAACTGGTCTGGCAATGCGGGCACTGGGTGACGAAGCTGTCGGTCATGCGGCGATCCGGTCGAAACGAAAGGCTATTTTACTCGATCTGCTGGCTTTCAGCGGCGCACGCCACTGATGCGGACCCAGCCGTCCTTCTCCGCGGTGGGGTCGAGATCGAAGGCGTCGGCGTAGGCGGCGCGCACTTCCTCGGCCTGCTCGGCAAGGATGCCGGACAGCGCCAGCCTTCCGCCGGGAGCCACCAGGCTGGTGATCTGCGGGGCCAGCGAAACCAGCGGGCCGGCAAGGATGTTCGCCACCACCACTTCGGCGGGTTTGGCAGGCAGGTCGGCGGGGAGGTAGACCGGGAAGCGCGCCGGGTCGATGCCATTGCGCGTGGCGTTGTCGCGGGAGGCCTCCAGCGCCTGCGGGTCGATATCGGTGCCGACCGCCTGGCGCGCGCCCAGGAGTAGCGCGGCGATGGCGAGGATGCCCGAACCGCAGCCGAAATCCAGCACCTCGCAGCCGTCCAGTTCCTGGCCGTCCAGCCATTCCAGGCAGAGGGCGGTGGTCGGGTGGGTGCCGGTGCCAAAGGCCAGGCCCGGGTCCAGCAACAGGTTCACCGCGTCCGGCTCGGGGGCCTCGTGCCAGCTCGGCACGATCCACAGGCGGCGGCCGAAGCGCATGGGCTGGAAGTTGTCCATCCAGCTGCGTTCCCAGTCCTGGTCCTCGATGCGTTCGATCTGGTGTTCCGGCAGCGCGCCGCCGGTCAGCAGTTCCAGGTGCGCCACCAGGGCGGCTTCGTCGGTATCGGCTTCGAACAGGGCGAGCAGGTGAGTGTGGGACCACAGCGGCGTGGTGCCCAGGTCCGGCTCGAAGATCGGCTGATCTTCGGCGTCCATGAAGGTTACCGAGACGGCACCGACTTCCAGCAGGGCGTCTTCGTAGGTAGCCGCCTGTTCCGGGGTGATGGCGAGACGAACTTGTAACCAGGGCATGGGGAAGCTCCCTTCGGGAGCAGCTTCAAGCGGCAAGCTTCAAGCTGCAGGAAAAAAACGAGGGAGCGGCACTGCCGCTCCCCCTTGGGCTTCGCATGATACTGCTTGCAGCTTGCAGCTTGCAGCGTCAGTGCTTGTCCATGCCGAGTTTCTTTTCCAGGTAGTGGATGTTGATCCCACCCTTGCAGAAACCCTTGTCGCGAGTGAGGTCGCGGTGCAGCGGGATGTTGGTCTTGATCCCGTCGACGACGATCTCGTCCAGCGCATTGCGCATGCGCGCCATGGCTTCGTCACGGTCCTTGCCGTAGGTGATCAGCTTGCCGATCAGCGAGTCGTAGTTCGGCGGAACCGCGTAGCCGCTGTACAGGTGCGAATCGACGCGAACGCCGTTGCCACCCGGAGCGTGGAAGTAGTTCACCTTGCCGGGGCAGGGCATGAAGTTGTCCGGGTCTTCGGCGTTGATCCGGCATTCCAGCGCATGGCCGCGGATGACCACGTCTTCCTGCCTGATCGACAGCTTGTTGCCGGCGGCAATGCTGAGCATCTCCTTGACGATGTCGATGCCGGTGACCATTTCGGTAACCGGGTGCTCCACCTGCACGCGAGTGTTCATCTCGATGAAGTAGAAGCGGCCGTTCTCGTAAAGGAACTCGAAGGTGCCGGCGCCACGGTAGCCGATCTCGATGCAGGCCTGGACGCAGCGGTCCAGCACTTCGGCGCGGGCCTTCTCGTCGATGTCCGGAGCGGGGGCTTCTTCCAGCACCTTCTGGTGACGGCGCTGCAGGGAGCAGTCGCGGTCGCCCAGGTGGATGGCGTTACCCTGGCCGTCGGACAGAACCTGGACTTCGACGTGACGCGGGTTGGTGAGGAACTTCTCCAGGTAGACCATGGAGTTGCCGAACGCTGCACCGGCTTCGGTGCGGGTCAGCTTGGCCGCCTTGATCAGTTCTTCTTCCTCGAAGACTACGCGCATGCCGCGACCACCACCGCCACCGGCGGCCTTGATGATCACCGGATAGCCCACTTCACGGGCGATGGCCAGGGCAGTTTCCTCGTCTTCCGGCAGCGGGCCGTCGGAGCCCGGCACGGTCGGTACGCCGGCACGCTTCATGGCGTCCTTGGCGGAAACCTTGTCGCCCATCAGGCGAATGGTGTCGGCTTTCGGACCGATGAAGGCGAAGCCGGATTTCTCCACCTGTTCGGCGAAGTCGGCGTTCTCGGCGAGGAAGCCGTAGCCCGGGTGGATCGCGGTAGCGCCGGTCAGTTCGGCGGCGCTGATGATCGCCGGGATGCTCAGGTAGGACTGGGCGGCCGAAGCCGGGCCGATGCAGACGGTCTCGTCGGCCAGGGACAGGTGCATCAGCTCACGGTCGGCCGTGGAGTGCACCGCCACCGTCTTGATGCCCAGCTCCTTGCAGGCGCGCAGGATGCGCAGGGCGATCTCGCCACGGTTGGCGATCAGGACTTTTTCCAACATCGCAGGCTCTCCGCGGTTCAAACGATGGTGAACAGCGGCTGGTCGTACTCAACCGGCTGACCGTTTTCCACCAGGATGGATTCGATCACGCCGCTGGTCTCGGCCTCGATGTGGTTCATCATCTTCATGGCTTCGACGATGCAGAGGATGTCGCCTTTCTTCACGCTCTGGCCGACTTCCACGAAGGACGGGGCGGTCGGGGACGGCGAGCGGTAGAAGGTGCCGACCATCGGCGAACGCACGACATTGCCGTTCAGCTTCGGCGCTGTGGGGGCAGCGGCTTCAGCGGCGGCCGGGGCGGCAGCGACCGGGGCGGCAGCCGGCGCGGGGGCGGCGGCGTAGACCGGGGCGGCGGCGAAGGCCTTGTTGCTGTGACGGCTGATGCGCACGGACTCTTCGCCCTCGCGGATCTCCAGTTCGTCGATACCGGACTCTTCCAGCAGTTCGATCAGTTTCTTGACTTTACGGATATCCATTAATCATCAACTCCCAAGGGTGAGGTCAGGGGCGTTCAAGGTGTTCCAGGGCCGCGTCCAGGGCCAGGCGGTAGCCGGTGGCACCCAGACCGCAGATCACTCCCACGGCAACGTCGGAAAAGTAGGAGTGATGGCGGAAAGGTTCTCGTTTGTGCACGTTGGACAGGTGCACTTCGATGAATGGGATGCTCACTGCGAGCATCGCGTCACGTAAGGCGACACTTGTGTGCGTGAAAGCAGCAGGATTGATGATGATGAAGTCCACTCCTTCACCACGGGCCGCATGAATCCGGTCGATCAGTTCGTACTCGGCATTGCTCTGCAGGTGCATCAGGTGATGACCGGCCTCGCGGGCGCGGCGCTCCAGGTCCTGGTTGATCTCGGCCAGGGTGGTAGCCCCGTATTTGTCGGGTTCGCGGGTGCCCAGCAGGTTGAGGTTGGGGCCATGCAGGACGAGCAGGGTGGCCATGCTGATTGTTCCTTGTTGGAGGCCAGGCGGCACTATGCCGGATAGCCGGAAAGGCTGTCCAGTTATCGGCAGTAGCCGACAAGATGCCCGGTGTTTACGGCAAATATATGACGTTACATGCTCAGCGCGATGCGTTCGCCTGTTGCAGACGAGCGGCGAAGGCCTTGGCATCGACTTCACCTACGACACGCAGTTCGGTCAATTCGTCACCCTTGCCGTCGAAGAACAGGATGGCCGGTGGTCCGAACAGCTTGTAGCGATCGAGTAGGGCGCGTTGATCCGCGTTGCTCTCGGTCATGTCGAAACGGATCAGGCGGTAGCCGTCGAGCTGCGAGGTCACCTCCGGGGCGATTAGGACTTCACGCTCGATGACCTTGCAACTAATGCACCAGTCGGCATACCAGTCCAGCAGCAGGGGTTGGCCAGAGCTCCTGGCGGCGGTCAGGGCGCCGCTGAGTTCCGCCGGCGTCTTGATGGTTTGCCATTCCCCGCTGACCGGGGCAGCGGACGGTGCACCAACCAGGTGCGTGCGGCCCAGCGGGCGCAACGGGTCCGATTCACCCTGCAGGGCACCGGCCCAGGCGGCCACCGCGTACACCAGCAGGACCAGGCCGCCCAATTGCGCGAGGCGTTCGCGCGGGGCCTTGGGGGTGAATTCCAGGGCGCCGAGGAACAGCGCCACGCCGCCGGCAAGCAGGCCCCAGAGGCCAAGGGCCAAGGGGCCGGGCAGGACACGTTCGAGCATCCATACGGCCACCGCCAGCAGCAGCACGCCGAAGGCGTTGCGCACAGCGACCATCCACTGGCCGGCCCTGGGCAGCAGTGCACCACCGCCAGTGGCGAAGAGCACCAGGGGGGCGCCCATGCCCAGGCCCAGGGCGAAGAGCTTCAGGCCGCCGCCCAGGGCATCGCCGCTGGCGCTTATATAGAGCAGGGCGCCGGCCAGCGGTGCGGAAACGCAGGGGGATACCAGCAGGCTGGAGACCACGCCGAGCAGGGCCGCGCTCCAGATCGAGCCGCCCCGGGTGCTGCTGGCAAGAGTGTCCAGCGGTCCGCTGATGAAGCGCGGCAGGCGCAGTTCGTAGAGACCGAACATGGCCAGTGCGAAGAGGGTGAAGAAGCCGGCGAAGGGCACCAGCACCCAGGGGGATTGCAGCCGCGCCTGGAGATTGAGCTCGGCGCCGAACACGCCCATCAGCGCACCCAATAGCGCGAAGCAGGCGGCCATCGGCAGCACGTAGGCCAGCGACAGTACCAGCCCCCGGCCGCCGCCCGCCTGGCCGCGCAGCACCACGCCGGAAAGGATCGGCAGCATGGGCAGCACGCAGGGGGTGAAGGTCAGGCCCAGGCCGGCGAGGAAGAACAGCGCCAGTTCATGCCAGCTCCAGGCCTTGCCGGTGGCGCCGCTGCCGATATCGTCGCCACCGCTGTCCGAGGCGCCGGCGGCGAGCTTGATCACTTCGGTTTCCGGTGGATAGCACAGGCCCTTGTCGGCGCAACCCTGGTAGGTCACCCGCAGCTCGGTGGGCGCCTTGCGCGCCGGGTCCAGCGGCAGGTCGACGTCGGTTACGCCGTAATACACCTCGACATCGCCGAAGTATTCGTCGGTCTTGGGCTTGCCGGCGGGCAGCACCGGCTGGCCCAGGCCGCTGTCGGCGGGTTCGGCGCGGAACTGGAAGCGATGGCGGTAGAGGTAATAGCCCTCGGCGTTGGTGAAACGCAGTTTCACCAGGCTGGGCGTGCTTTCTACCAGGCTGAGGCGGAAGGCCTCGCGCACGGGCAGGAAATCGGCGCTGTTATTGAGGGCAGCGCCCAGGGTCGGGTTCGGGCGGTTATCCAGCAGCCCTGCGGTGACGGGCAGGGCCACCAGCAACAGGATCAGGCTCAGCAGGCGGCGCATGGAGGTCTCTTGAACAGAAAATGCCTGCATCATAACGGACCTCGGCGCCTTCCTGCAGGCTCCGGGCTGTAAGCGGTTTTGTCGTCGGCGTGAAAGGTCGGGCGTCCGAGCGCAGGGGCGAGCCTGCTCGCGAAAGCCTCGGGCCGTTTGTTTCGCGAGCGAGGCGCGACAAACGGTCACACGCGGCAGGTCTGTACCGGCATATGCAGTTCACCGCCCGGTTGCAGCAGGCGCTTACCCTGGCTGGCGGCGCTCAGTCCAGGTGTTGCTCGACCCGGTTGCGGCCGCCGTGCTTGGCGCGGTAGAGCGCTTCGTCCGCCTGCCTGGACAGCTGGTTGATGTCCTGATCGTCCCGCAGCTGGGCGATGCCGCAACTGAAGGTACAGCTCAGGTCGCTGGGCTGCGCGGGGTAGCGGATCTCGGCGAAACGGCGGCGGATTTCCTCCAGGACCCGATGCGCGGCGTCCAGGTCGGTATCAGGCAGGACCACGGCGAATTCCTCGCCGCCGTAACGACCGATGTGGTCGGTCTTGCGCAGCCGCTGCTTGAGGAACAGCGCCAGGCTCTTGATCACCCGGTCGCCCATGGGGTGGCCGTAGGTGTCGTTGACCTTCTTGAAGTGGTCGATGTCGAGCATCGCGAAGCACAGTGGCTTGCCTTCCCGGCGTGCGCGGGCCCCGGCGTCTTCCAGCAGCTGCAGGGTGTGGGTGTGGTTGAACAGGCCGGTGAGGCTGTCGCGCACCATGCGTGCCTTGAGGCTACGCGCACGCTTGGCGCGGGTGCGCACCGTGGCGATCAGGTGGCGCGGCTTGATCGGCTTGGTGAGGAAGTCGTCGCCGCCTTCGCTCATTGCATCGAGCTGCTTGTTCAGGTCGTCCTCGGCCGAGAGATAAATGATCGGCACGCTGACATAGCGCTCGTGCTGGCGGATCACCTTGGCCAGTTCGGTACCCAGGCAGTCGGGCATGTACATGTCGAGGATGATCAGGTCTGGTTGGAAATCGGCCAGGGCCAGCAGGGTCTGCACCGGTTCGGTGATGATGCGAGTGACGATGCCGGCGGAGTTGAGGACCTGCTCGGTATGACTGGCCTGGGCGCGGGAGTCGTCGACGATCAGCACCTTGAACGGGTCGTAGTGGGCGGTGCGGGCGAGGGTTTCCAGCTTCTCCAGCAGGCTGGAGGCATCCAGGGTACCGGTGAAGAATTCCTGGCCGCCAGCGCGCACGGCGGCCAGGCGGGTCGGGGCGCTGGCCTCTTCATGGCTGAAGAAGATGATCGGCAGCTTCTGCTCCAGCCCTTGCTGGGCTTCGCGGGCCAGCTCCAGGCCCTGGCCCGGTCCGGAAAAATCCACTTCCAGCACGATGGCCGCCGGATGCCGCTCGGCCAAAGCCGCGCGGAAGGCATTGGCGCTCTCGCAGTACTGGGCGTTGAGGCCGAAGAACTCCAGTTGCCGGGTCAGGCGCTCGGCGCGTTCATTGCGCTGCATCGCCAGGTACACCGGCTTGCGCAGGGGCGGCAGGAAGGTCTGCTCGAACTGGTCGCCGTGGCGCAGGCCGGTGCGCGCCAGTCGCTGCATCAGCAGACTGAGTTCGGTGATCAGGTCGCTGGACAGCCGGCCGCGATTGTCCTCGACGCCGCGCAGGCAATTGCTGATCCCCTCCGCCAGGCGGGAGTGCTCGGGCTGCTCGAAACGCTCTGCGTAACGCTGCAGGCACAGGCTGGCCTCGGCCAGTTCGGTCATGCAGGCCGGGCCCCACTCCCTGCGTTGCAGACGCTGCCAGATTTCCAGCACGTGCCGCGCCTGGTTGATCACCCGCTGGGCGAAGTGATGCTTGAGTCGGTCGCGGCTGGGGTCTTCGTGCTCGGTCATGGCCGGGGAGTCGCCTGGAGGACGGTCAAAATGATGGCGCCATGCTATCAGCCGGGAAAAGGTACGCCAGTGCAATCTGTCCTGAAGTCGTGCGATTCGTCAGAAAAATACCGCCAGCAAGGCGACATCCGGGGCGAAAGCCTGCCCGTGCCGGTTGAGGGGGCGCCTCTCGGCCACTGCGCTGCGCCCGCTCATCCCTTATAGTGCTGGACTCGGCCACAACCACTGCGAAGGACCGTGGTCGAACCTTCCCTTGCTGATCGAAATTCGAAGGACACTGCCATGCTGGACTGGAAGAAGCGTATGGGCGATGCGCGTGAGCGCGTCGATGATTCGGTTGACGATGTGCGCAGCTACCTCGGTGGCATGTGGATGAGTCGCGCCCTTGGCAGCCTGCTGGTGATCTACCTGATCGCCTGCGTGGTGGTGGGCTGGTACTGGAGCCGCGAGCCCGACCTCTTCCCGGTAGAGCAGAACGCCCAGGCCGCCGCCGACCGTGCCGGCCGCCAGATGGTCAATGGCTATACCACCGTGGAAACCCTGAAGACCGTCGCCCAGACCCTGCTGGACAAGAGCGGCGGCTACGTTTCCAACGACCTGGCCCCGCCCGGCCTCTGGCTGGACAACATGCCGAGCTGGGAATACGGCGTGCTGGTCCAGGTGCGTGACCTGTCCCGCGCCCTGCGCAAGGATTTCGCCCGCTCCCAGTCGCAATCCACCGAAGACCCGGACCTGGCCAAGGCCGAACCGCGCTTCAACTTCGACAACAAGAGCTGGGCGCTGCCGGCCTCCGAGTCCGAGTACCGCGAAGGCATCCGTTCGCTGGACCGCTACCTGGCCCGCCTGGCCAACCCGAACCAGCCCAATGCCCAGTTCTATGGCCGCGCCGACAACCTGAACAACTGGCTGGGCGACGTTGCCACCCGCCTGGGCTCGCTGTCCCAGCGCCTGTCCGCCAGCGTTGGCCGCGTGCGCCTGAATACCGATATCAGCCCGGAAACCGCCGCCGCCTCGGGCAAGGTGCCGGAAGTGAGCGAAGAGGTCGTCGAGACCCCCTGGCTGCAGATCGACAACGTCTTCTATGAAGCCCGTGGCCAGGCCTGGGCGCTGTCCCACATCCTGCGCGCCATCGAAGTCGACTTCGCCGATGTGCTGGCGAAGAAGAACGCCGCCATCAGCGTGCGCCAGATCATCCGTGAACTGGAGGCCGCCCAGGAGCCGCTGTGGAGCCCGATGGTCCTCAACGGCAGCGGCTACGGCGTGCTGGCCAACCACTCGCTGGTGATGGCCAACTACATCTCCCGCGCCAACGCCGCCGTGATTGACCTGCGCCAGCTGATGGAGCAGGGCTGATGGCCATCGACGAACGCGAGGCGGCCCATCGCGCCGCCTCGGATGCCGAGCGGGTGGCCTGGGTCGATGAGCAGGACCGCCCCCTCGGCGGCCTGCCCCGCGCCGAACTGCGCGAGCGCGGGCTGATCTCCCGGGGCAGCTTCATCCTGCTGTTCAATTCCGCCGGCCAGCTCTGCGTGCATCGCCGCACCCTGAGCAAGGCGCTGTACCCGGGCTACTGGGACGTGGCCGCGGGCGGCATGGTGCAGGAAGGCGAGGGCTACGCTGAATCCGCTGCCCGCGAACTGGAAGAGGAACTCGGTATCGGCGGGGTGCCCCTGCGCGAACATGGCCGCTTCTATTTCGACGAGCCGGGCAACCGTCTCTGGGGCTCGGTGTTCTCCGCCGTGTCCGACGCGCCGCTGAAACTGCAGCCGGAAGAAGTGATGGAAGCGCGCTTCATGAGCCTGGACGAGGCGCTGGCCGTCGAACCCTGCTGCCCCGATTCCCTCAAGGCGCTGAAGCTCTACCTCGCCACGCATTAGGTTGTGGGAGCGATGTGGGGGCGAATTCATTCGCTAAGCAGCCCGCAGGGTTGCCCTCACCGGCCATTGGGGTCGCTGCGCAACCCTCAGCGATTGAAATCGCCCCCACAATGAAATACGCCTTTTTCCCCTCCAAACCCGCACCCGGCGCGGGTTTGTGCAATATCCCGGACCCTTTCGTGCGGGATGCTGCACGAGGTCGCCAATCTGTCGATCAATGGCGCATTTTCGTACTTAGCATTCGGCGCAATAGCTGATAAATTGCGCCGCCTTTCAACCCTGGCCTCCCGGCCAGGCAGCGCTGCCCCTGCCAGAGTGGGGCTTCGCGGTCGGCCCCCGCCGACCAGTCGCTATCCTGACCCCTACGAGGAAAACCGGTGGTCAAGAAAGCTTCGTCCTTTGCTGCCCTCGGCGGCCTGGTGTACTCCACCGACAGCGGCCGGCACTGCCCGGATTGCCGCCAGCCCATCGATGCCTGCATCTGCAAGCAAGCCAGCGTGCCTGCTGGCGATGGCATTGCCCGCGTGCGTCGTGAATCCAAGGGCCGTGGCGGCAAGACCGTCACCACCATCGCCGGCGTGCCGCTGGCCGGTGACGAGCTCAAGGAACTGGCCAGCGCGCTCAAGCGTCGTTGCGGAACCGGTGGAGCCTTGAAGGACGGCGTGATCGAGATCCAGGGCGACCACGTGGACCTGCTGCTTGAAGAGCTCGCCAAGCGCGGCTTCAAGGCCAAGAAATCCGGCGGCTGAGCCACGGCTTTCTAAACTGACCGTCATTGCCACGGTCAACACCCAACGTCACACGACTGAATCAATCTGTCCGCGCCCGCCCGGCACGATCCGGCGGGCATGGCCCTTTTCTATCCCATAGGGGGAAACCGATGTCTGCACGACGCACTCGCAAGGACGATGGCACCAGCTGGACCGTGGCCGACAGCCGCAGTGTCTATGGCATTCGCCATTGGGGGGCCGGCTATTTCGCAATCAATGAGGCGGGCCGCGTCGAAGTGCGTCCGCGTGGTGCCGGCAGCGCGCCGGTGGATTTCTTCGACCTCATCGACGACCTGCGCGGCGCCGGCCTGTCCCTGCCGCTGCTGGTGCGTTTCCCCGACATCCTGCAGGACCGCGTGCGCCAGCTGACCGGAGCCTTCGATGCCAGCATCGAACGCCTGGAATACCAGAGCCGCTACACCGCCCTGTACCCGATCAAGGTCAACCAGCAGGAAGCGGTGGTGGAGAACATCATCGCCACCCAGAACGTCTCCATCGGCCTGGAAGCCGGCTCCAAGCCCGAGTTGCTGGCCGTGCTGGCCCTGGCGCCGAAGGGCGGCACCATCGTCTGCAACGGCTACAAGGACCGCGAGTTCATCCGCCTGGCGCTGATGGGCCAGAAGCTCGGCCACAACGTCTTCATCGTCATCGAGAAGGAAGCCGAGGTGGAGTACGTCATCGACGTCGCCGCCGAGCTCAAGGTCGCGCCCCAGGTGGGCCTGCGCGTGCGCCTGTCGTCCCTGGCCTCGTCCAAGTGGGCCGATACCGGTGGCGAGAAATCCAAGTTCGGCCTGTCCGCCGCGCAGATCCTCTCGGTGGTCGAGCGCTTCCGCAAGGCCGGCCTGGACCAGGGTGTGCGTCTGCTGCACTTCCACATGGGCTCGCAGATCGCCAACCTGTCCGACTACCAGCACGGCTTCAAGGAAGCCATCCGCTATTACGCCGAACTGCGCAACCTCGGCCTGCCGGTGGACCACATTGACGTCGGCGGCGGCTTGGGCGTCGACTACGACGGCACCCACTCGCGCAACGCCAGCTCCATCAACTACGACATGGACGACTACGCCGGTGTGGTGGTGGGCATGCTCAAGGAGTTCTGCGACGCCCAGGGCCTGCCGCACCCGCACATCTTCTCCGAGAGCGGTCGTGCCATGACCGCGCACCACGCCGTGCTGGTGATGCAGGTGACCGACGTCGAGCGTCACAACGACGAGGTGCCGAAGTTCGCCAACCTGGAAGAACAGCCGGAGATCGTCCGCTGGCTGGCCGAGCTGCTGGGCCCGACCGACACCGAGATGGTCACCGAGACCTACTGGCGCGCGACCCACTACATGAGCGACGCCGCTGCCCAGTACGCCGAAGGCAAGCTGAGCCTGGCCCAGAAGGCCCTGGCCGAGCAGACCTACTTCGCCATCTGCCGCCGTCTGCACAACCAGCTGAAGGTACGCCAGCGCTCCCACCGCCAGGTGTTCGACGAGCTGAACGACAAGCTGGCGGAGAAGTACATCTGCAACTTCTCCGTATTCCAGAGCCTGCCGGACACCTGGGCCATCGGCCAGGTCCTGCCGATCATCCCGCTGCACCGCCTGAACGAAGAACCCCTGCGCCGCGCCGTGCTGCAGGACCTGACCTGCGACTCCGACGGCAAGATCAACCAGTACGTCGACGAGCAGAGCATCGAAACCAGCATGCCGGTGCACGAAGTGCGTGAAGGCGAGGACTACCTGCTGGGCGTTTTCCTGGTGGGCGCCTACCAGGAAATCCTCGGCGACATGCACAACCTGTTCGGCGACACCGACTCGGTGAACGTCTACCAGCATGACGACGGCAGCGTGTACCACGCGGGCATCGAAACCCACGACACCATCGAAGACATGCTGCGCTACGTGCACCTGTCCCCCGAGGAGCTGATGGCGCACTACCGTGACAAGGTGGCCAGCGCCAAGCTGAGCGCACGCGAGCGCACCCAGTTCATCGACGCCCTGCGCCTGGGGCTGACCCGCTCGTCCTACCTGTCGTCCTGACCGCGCGGTGCATGGGGCCCGGCCAAGTGCCGGGCTTTTTCATGGGCGAGAACGCCTCGCAGGCTGGTGCAGGGCTGGGCAATTGGCCCTTGCGGGCGTGGCGCTACCCTGCGACCTCTGCGGCCGGGGCCGACAAAACCCCTGGCAAAATCCCCCGTTCGGCGCTTTCATTTCCGCCAGCCTTCACATTCCCCTGGAGTCTCACCATGCCGCGCGTCCTGTTGCTCGAATGCAGCCCCAACGATCTGGCCTCGCCCGGTGGTCAGCTGGCTCGGGAAATGGCCCGGCGCATCCATCCCAAGGCCGAAGTGATAGTGCGCAATCTCGTGCGCGAACCCTTGCCGCCGATCTGTGCCGAATATGCTGGCGCGGTGGTGGGGCATGCGGATCGCGCGGACGAACACTTCGCCCTGTCCGAACAGCTGATCGGCGAGCTGGAGCGCAGCCACTACCTGATCATTTCCACGCCCATGCACAACTACATGGTGCCGGCGGCGCTGAAACTCTGGCTGGACTACGTGGTGCGCATCCGCCGCACCTTCGAAATCCACAACGGCCAGCGCGTCGGCCTGCTGGAAGATCGGCCGACCTTCGTGGTCCTGAGTTCGGGTGGCCATTACCTGGGCGCCAAGGCCAAGCAGATGGATTTCCTCTCTCCCTACCTGCGCCATGTGCTCGGGATCATCGGCCTGCACCATGTGGAATACCTCCACCTGCAGGGGCTGGCCGATGGCGAAGAGGCCGTGAACGCCGCACTCCGGCAGGCCCGGGAGCGCCTGTCCTTCAACCCGGTGTTCGCCCCCGAGCCCTTCCCGGACGTCGTTCTGTAGGGTGCGCTGCGCGCACCGGCGATTGAGCGTTGTTGCGGTGCCCGCCCTGGCTTCAGTTGGCGATCACCCCGTAGCCCCGCGCCATCAGCACCGCGAACAGCGGCATCAGCAGCGCCAACAGCAGTTCCAGGCGGATCACCATGATCACCGCCCTGGCCTTGCCGGGGCTGATCTGCGGCACCTGGCCGGCCTTCAGCGCATTGCGCCAGTTGAGGAAGACGAAAGTGGGGAAGCCGGAGAGCAGGGCGATCAACACGAACAGCCCCATCTTGGCGTGGAACATCGAGTTGCCCAGGTAGTAATCCAGCCCCTTGCCGTACCAGAACACCCGCGCCAGACCGGTGAGCAGCACCACGCCGGCGGCCAGGCCGTAGGCGATGTCGATGCGCACCAGGCTGCGCGCGCGGTCCAGGTCCAGCGGCAGCTTGAACAGGCGATGCTCCAGGGTCAGCAGAGCGAAGAGCACGAAGATCGAGAGGAAATGCAGATAGGCGGCGACGGCTTGTCCCATGGAAACTCCTTCAGGTCAGCAGGTTTTCGTTGTCGTTATGGTGCGGCGAACCAGGCGTCGCGGCGGTGCAGGCGCCAGGCCAGTGCACCGAGGCTGACCCCGCGTATTGCCATGAAGGCGAGGAAGGCCAGCCAGAGCCCGTGATTGCCGAGAAACTGTAGACCCCAACCCAGCGGCAGGCTAAGGACGACGGCGAGCAGCATGGCGTCGCGCATTTCGCGGGCCCGGGTGGCGCCGATGAACAGGCCGTCCAGCAGGTAGCTCCACACCGCGATCAGCGGCAGCAGCGCGAGGTAGGGCAGGTAGCTGTGGGCCACCGCGCGAACGGCCGCGATATCGCTCTGCAGGTCGATGAACAGTCCGCCACCAACGGCGAAGAACAGCGCGAAACCCAGGCTCGCCAGCAGCGACCAGCCTCCGGCCACCAGCAGCGAGCGGCGCAGCGTCAGGCGGTCACGGGCGCCGATGGCGTGCCCGCACAGCGCTTCCACGGCATGGGCCAGGCCATCCAGGGCGTAGGCGGTCACCAGCAGCCCGTTGAGCAGCAGGGCGTTGGCCGCCACGGTGGCGTCGCCCAGTCGGGTGCCCTGCACGGTCAGCAGGAAGAACACCAGTTGCAGCGCCAGGGAACGGAGGAAGATGTCGCGGTTCACCATCAGCAGCGGCCGCCAGCTGCGCCACCGTTGCAGCGCTGGCCAGTCGATGTGGCCCGGATAACGGCGCAGCGCTCCACGGGTGAGCGCCAGGCCGATCAACGCGCCGCTCCATTCGGCGATCACCGCCGCCCGCGCCGCGCCGGCCACGCCCCAGTCCAGGCCGAGGACGAACCACAGCGCCAGGGCGATGTTCGTCAGGTTGGTGCCCAGCAGGATGGCCAGCGGCGCCCGCGCGTTCTGCGTGCCGAGGAACCAGCCGACCAGGGCGTAGTTGGCCAGGGCCGCCGGCAGACCGAGCAGGCGCAACTGGAAGAACTCGCGGGTCAGCGCGTCCAGCTCCGCGGAGGGGTTCATCAGCCTCAGTGCCAGGCCGCTGAAGGGAACCGCCAGCAGCCCCAGCAACAGCGCCAGGCCCAGTGCCAGTCCCAGTCCTTGCAGCAGCACCTGGCGCAGGGCGCCGCCATCGGCGCGGCCAGCGGCCTGGGCGGCGAAGCCGGTGGTGCCCATGCGCAGGAAGCCCAGCACGCCGAGCAGCAGCATGTACAGCGTGCTGCCCACCGCCACCGCGCCCAGCTGGTGAGCGTGGGGCAGATGGCCCACCACCGTGCTGTCCACCAGGGCTACCAGGGGCACGGAAATGTTGGAGAGGATCATCGGCGCGGCCAGCGCCCAGACCTTGCGGTGGGTCGGGGCATGCCGCCAGGCATCGAGGAACAGGCTCATGCAGGGCTCCAGTCGGGCCGCGCAGTATAGCGGCGCGATGTTTCGTGAGCTGTATCGCTGCTTCTGCCGTCATCCGGGTGCCACCGCAGGGCACGGCTGGTCTATAGTTCGCGGCTTGTACGCACTCCCAATCGAGAGCCCGCCATGCCGAAGAAAGGACTACTTCTGGCCCTGGTGCTGAGCCTGCTCAGCGCCTGTGATTCTTCCACCCCCGATCAGCCGGCGAGCAAGTCGCCCGCCAGCGTCGCCGAGCAGGCCGCCGGCCCGGCTGTCGACACCGCCACCCTGGCCAAGCGCTACGCCGGTCGCGAGATGCAGGTGATCGACGTATCCGAAGTGCAGCTCGACGGCGCCAGCGCCCTGTCGGTGACCTTCTCCGTCCCCCTGGACCCGGATCAGGCGTTCGCCGAGCGGCTGCACCTGGTGGACAGCCGCGACGGCAAGGTGGACGGCGCCTGGGAGCTCTCCGACAACCTGATGGAGCTGCGCCTGCGCCATCTGGAGCCCAAGCGCAAGCTGGTGCTGACCATCGACCCCGGCCTGCGTGCGGTGAATGACGCGCGGCTGGCCGACGAGCATGTCACCCGCCTGGAAACCCGCGACCTCCAGCCCACCGTCGGCTTCGCCAGCCGTGGCTCGCTGCTGCCCACGCGGCTGGCCGAAGGCCTGCCGGTGATCGCGCTGAACGTGGACAGGGTGGATGTGGACTTCTTCCGCGTGAAGGCCGAATCCCTGCCGGGCTTCCTTGCCCGCTGGGGTAGGCGCGGCACCCTGGACGTCTGGGAGTCCCGCGAGCTGCTGAAAATGGCCGACCTGGTCTACACCGGCCGCTTCGACCTCAAGCCCGCGCGCAATACCCGCGAGACCCTGCTGCTGCCCATCGCCAACCTCGAACCGATGAAACAGCCGGGCGTCTACCTCGCCGTGATGAAAGAGGCCGGCAGCTACACCTATTCCAACCCGGCGACCCTCTTCACCCTGAGCGACATCGGTCTTTCCGCCCACCGCTACAGCAATCGCCTGGACGTCTTCACCCAGGCCCTGGAAGGCGGCGCCGCGCAGGCCGATATCGCCCTGGAACTGCTGGATGGCGAAGGCCGCGTGCTGGCCGAAGGCAAGACCGACGGCAAGGGCCACGCCGAACTGCCGCTGGCGCCCAAGGCCGAGGTGCTGCTCGCTCGCAAGGGCGGGCAGACCAGCCTGCTGCGCCTGTCCGCGCCGGCCCTGGATCTGGCCGAGTTCGACATCGCCGGTCCTGCCAGCCATGCCCTGCAGTTCTTCGTCTTCGGCCCGCGTGACCTCTACCGTCCCGGCGAGACCGTGCTGCTCAACGCCCTGCTGCGCGACGCCGACGGCCGCGCGGTGGCCGGCCAGCCGGTGACCGTGGAAGTGCGCCGCCCAGACGAACAGGTCAGCCGCCGCTTCGTCTGGGAAGCCGGGGAGGGCGGTTTCTACCAGTACCAGCTGCCGCTCGCCGCCGAGGCGCCCACCGGCCGCTGGCAACTGCTCTTCGACCTGGGCGACGGCAAGCCGCAGCTTTACGAATTCCTCGTGGAAGATTTCCTGCCCGAACGCATGGCCCTGGAGCTCAAGGGCAGCGATCAGCCCTATGCCCCAGGCGACAACGCGCGCTTCCAGGTCAGCGGCCGTTACCTCTACGGCGCGCCGGCCTCCGGCAACCGCCTGACCGGCCAGCTCTACGTGCGCCCGCTGCGCGAAGCGGTGAAGGCGCTGCCCGGCTACCAGTTCGGCTCGGTGACCGAGGACGAGTTGAAACAGGACATCGAACTGGACGAGACCCAGCTGGATGCCGACGGCAAGGCCGAGCTGAACATCGAAACCCGCTGGGCCGAAGCCAAGTCGCCCGTGCAACTGATCCTCCAGGCCAGCCTGCAGGAGTCCGGCGGCCGTCCGATCACCCGCCGCCTGGTGCAGCCGGTCTGGCCGGCCGAGCGCCTGCCGGGTGTGCGCGCGCTGTTCGAGGGTGAAGAAACCGATGCCGACGGCATCGCCGAGTTCGAACTGCTGGTGGCCGACCCCGACGGCAACAAACTGGCCGCCGACGGCCTCAAGGTGCGCCTGGTGCGCGAGCGCCGCGACTACTACTGGAACTTCTCCGAGAGCGACGGCTGGACCTACCACTACAACGAGAAGTATCTGAACCTCTCTGAAGAGCAGGTGCAGGTGGCCGCCGGCGGCACCGCCAAGGTGAGCTTCCCGGTGGAGTGGGGCCCCTACCGCGTGGAAGTGGAAGACCCGCAGACCGGCATCACCAGCAGCCTGCGCTTCTGGGCTGGCTACCGCTGGCAGGACAACGCCGAAGGCGGCGCGGTACGCCCCGACCAGGTCAAGCTGGCGCTGGACAAGCCGGGCTATGCCGCCGGCGATACCGCGAAAGTCACCGTCACCCCGCCCAGCGCTGGCAGCGGCTACCTGCTGGTGGAGTCCGCCGACGGCCCGCTCTGGTGGCAACCCATCGAGGTGCCGGCCGAAGGCAAGCGCTTCGATATCCCGGTGGCCAGAGAATGGGCGCGCCATGACCTTTACGTCAGCGCCCTGGTGATCCGCCCCGGCGAGCGCAAGGCCAGCGTCACGCCCAAGCGCGCCGTGGGCCTGCTGCACCTGCCGCTCGATCGTGCACCGCGCAAGCTGGCGGTTTCCCTCAGTGCACCGGAAAAGATGCGCCCCAGGCAGCCACTGAAGGTCCTGGTGCAGGCGAAGAATGCCGATGGCAGCGTGCCGAAGTCGGTGAACGTGCTGGTGGCCGCGGTGGACGTGGGCATCCTCAATATCACCCGCTACGCCACGCCCGACCCCTTCGCCAGCCTGTTCGGCCGCAAGGGCTACGGCGCCGACCAGCTCGACGTCTATGGACAGCTGATCGAAGCCGGCCAGGGTCGCCTCGCGACCATGTCCTTCGGTGGCGACGCCGCGCTGGCCGGTGGCGGCAAGCGTCCGCAGACCAGCGTCACCATCGTCGCCCTGCAGAGCGCGCCGGTGGCCCTGGACGAGCAGGGGCAGGGCGAGGTCAGCCTCGACATCCCCGACTTCAATGGTGAGCTGCGCCTGATGGCCCAGGCCTGGACCGACGAACGCTACGGCATGGCCGAGGCGAAGACCGTAGTGGCCGCGCCCCTGGTGGCGGAACTGGCCGCGCCGCGCTTCCTCGCCGGTGGCGACCAGACCACCCTGGCGCTGGACCTGACCAATCTGTCCGGCAAGTCCCAGCGCCTGGACGTGCAACTGGAAAGCAGCGGCCAACTGGACCTCGCCCAGGGCGCCGCTGGCCAGGCTGCGCCCATCCAGCTCAAGGATGGCCAGCGCACCACCCTGCGCATTCCGGTGCGCGCGGTGGGCGGCTATGGCCAGGGCCGCATCAAGGTGACGGTCAACGGCCTGGAACTGCCGGGCGAGAACCTGCCGCCGTTCAGCCGCGAATGGACCCTGGGTGTGCGTCCGGCCTATCCGGCCCAGCTCAGGCAGTTCCGCGCGGTGCTCAAGGGCGATACCTGGAGCCTGCCGGCCGGCACCCTGGACGCCTTCGAGGCGGATGGCCGCGAGGCCCTGCTGCAGCTGTCCAGCCGTCCGCCGTTGAACCTCGGCGAACAGATCCGCGCCCTCAAGGCTTACCCCTATGGCTGCGCCGAGCAGACCACCAGCGGCCTCTACCCATCCCTCTATGCCGACGCCGCGTCGCTCAAGCGCCTGGGCCTGGAAGGCGAGCCGGACGACGCACGGCGCAAATCCATCGACCTCGGCATCGAACGCCTGCTGGGCATGCAGCGCTACAACGGCAGCTTCGGCCTGTGGAGCGCCGACAGCGAAGAGGAATACTGGTTGACCGCCTATGTCACCGACTTCCTCCTGCGCGCCCGCGACCAGGGCTTCGCCGTGCCGCCGGAGGCCCTGAAGAAGGCCAGCGAGCGCCTGCTGCGTTACCTGCAGGAGCGCAGCCTGATCGAAGTCAGCTACAGCCAGAACGCCGACCACACCCGCTTCGCCGTGCAGGCCTACGCCGGCTACGTCCTGGCCCGTAGCCAGCAGGCGCCGCTGGGCGCGCTGCGCAGCCTGTGGGAACGCCGTGCCGATGCCCGCTCGGGCCTGCCGCTGGTGCAGCTGGCGGTGGCCTTCAAACTGATGGGCGATGCACCACGTGCGGAGCAGGCTCTGGAACTGGGCCTGCGCATCCAGCGCGCCAGCCACGACTGGCTGGCCGACTACGGCAGCCCGCTGCGCGACCAGGCGCGGATCCTCGCCCTGCTGGAAGAGAACGACCTGGCGGCCGGCACCCGCGAGCAGCGCCTGTTCGATCTCTCCGATCTGGTGGCCGGCGAGCGCTGGCTCTCCACCCAGGAGCGCAACGCTCTGTACCTGGCGGGCCGTGGCCTGATGGGCAAGCCCGAACCGAACTGGAGCGCGCAACTCAACGCGGGCGGCCAGACGCGCGAACTGAACAACCAGCAACCCGGCCTGAAACTCGACGGCGCCCTCTTGAGCGAGCCGCTGAGCGTCACCTCCGCCGGCAGCGAGCCGCTCTACCAGCAGCTGACCTTCTCCGGTTATCCACTGACGGCCCCGCGCGCTGGCGGCGAGAACCTCGCCATCTACCGCGAGTTCCTCGGCGTGAATGGCCAGCGCCTCGACCTCGACAGTCTGGAAAGCGGCGAACTGGTGCTGGTGCACCTGGCCGTCGAAGCGAAGGAGCGTGTGCCCGACGCCCTGGTGGTGGACCTGCTGCCGGCCGGCCTGGAACTGGAAAACCAGAACCTCGCCCAGAGCGCCGCCAGCCTGGACGACGCCAGCAGCGTGGTGAAGGAGTGGCAGAAGTCCATGCAGAACGCCGCCATCAAGCACCAGGAATTCCGCGACGACCGCTACGTGGCGGCCCTGGATGTCAGCGAGTACGGCACCACGCACCTGCTCTACCTGGCCCGCGCCGTCACCCCCGGCAAATACCGCGTGCCGCCGCCCACCGTGGAATCCATGTACCGGCCGAACTGGCAGGCACTGGGCGACGCGCCGGAGCACCTGGTGGTGAGAGGGAAATAACGGCGCAGGAGCAGCGGGATATGCACGCTGCTTCTGCGAGGGATTGAAGTTTTGCCCGGTGTTACTTGGCCGGGCAGGTCCCGTTGGCGTAGTACTCGTTCACGTCAGCGGTAATGGCCGGCTCGTTGTACGGGCCACCCTTGGGACCGTACTTGGAATCCTTGGCATGGTTCTCGGCGATCTTCGAAATCACGCAACCGCGCTTCTTGCCACTGGCGCTTTTATAGTCCGGAGTGCCGTTGATGTAAGCGTTGGCGACCGCCGGTGGCGCTGGGAACTCCACGGCCAACATCAGGAATTCGACCACGGTGCTGGTACTCCCATCGTCATTGCCATGGGTTGCTGTGACGACCAGGTTGTAGCTGCCGGGCTTGGGTACGCTCCACTGGAAGTTGTAGGGCGCGGGGCATAGCACCGGATCATTGCTGATGGGGTTTTCCTGCGTGGTATGGATAGTGGTCGGTTCGGAGTCATCCGCATGCTGTGCATCCACACTCAGGGACTTGATCGCGTTGGTCAGGCATTTTTCTTGCCCGTTGACCAGTGAAATGCTGAGGCCCACGTTCACCAGGGCAGGGAAGCCGGCCACATACTGGGTGCCATTGGGCTCAACTATCTGGATGGAGGGTTCAAAGGCATGACTGGAGGTCGCCAGCAGAGCGGCCAGCAGTGCTACCGGGAACTGCGAAATGCTCGAAATTGCTTTCTTCATGTCATTTCTCTCTGGTGATGGGCGCAAAGATGCACTGCCCGTGTGCTGGGTTGCCTGATTCAGATCTAGGGTTGATTTGCGCTTGGCTGACCCGCGGAAAGTGACCGTGGTGATGTCAGTTTGATTCTATGTACGAGCCCGTCGCCGGTTAGTAAAGGTGCCGGGCAAGGTTGCGGAACCTAAGGTATGAATAAGCCGACGATCGGCATAAGTTATTGAAATTAATGACTTTATTTTGGCGTCTGTGTTTTGGCGTCCGAGCTTGGAAGCGGTAGGCCTCTGAATGCGAGAGTTCGTGCCGGAGTGCCAGCTCAAGCAAGGGGGCGCCATGAGATTGAACATTCCAGAACCCGCCAACCCGGAGCCCATCCTTGGCAGCCGTCCGTTTTGCTATGAAACACCTCCGCCCCTGGCTTGCCATCCCGCTACTGCTGCTGGCGCTGCTCTGGGGCGCCGATCGCCTGTTCCCCTTGCCCCTGCCGGGCGACGACCTGGCGCGGGTGGTGCTGGCCGAGGACGGCACGCCGCTGTGGCGTTTCGCCGATGCCGACGGCGTGTGGCGCTATCCGGTCAGTCAGGACGAGGTGTCGCCCTTTTACCTTGAGGCGCTGCTGACCTACGAGGACCGCTGGTTCTACCAGCACCCTGGGGTGAATCCCCTGGCCCTGGCCCGAGCGGCCTGGCTCAACCTCACGGGGGGGCGCGTGCTCTCCGGGGGCAGCACCCTGTCGATGCAGGTGGCGCGGCTGCTCGATCCGCACCCGCGCACCTTCTCCGGCAAGTTGCGCCAGCTCTGGCGCACCGCGCAACTGGAGTGGCACCTGTCCAAGGACGAGATCCTCGGTCTCTACCTCAATCGCGCACCCTTTGGCGGCACCCTGCAGGGCGTGGCCGCCGCCAGCTGGGCCTACCTCGGCAAGCCTCCCGCGCAACTGACCCGTGCCGAGGCCGCGCTGTTGGCCGTATTGCCCCAAGCGCCCAGCCGGCTACGCCCTGACCGCCACCCCGAACGTGCCCAGGCCGCGCGGGACAAGGTGCTGCGGCGTCTGGCGCAGTTCGGCGTCTGGCCCGAAGGCGCGGTGAAGGAGGCCATGGAAGAGCCGGTGCTCCTGGCGCCGCGTCAGGAACCCAGCCTGGCGCCGCTGCTGGCGCGGCGGCTTAACGTTCGCAACAGCCCGCCGCTGATCCGCACCACCCTCGACGCGGCCCTGCAGCGCCGCCTGGAAGACCTGCTGCTGGGCTGGCGCGCACGCCTGCCGGAGCGCACCTCGGCGGCCATCCTGGTGGTGGAGCACCAGAACATGGCCGTGCGCGCTTACCTGGGCTCGGTCGACATCGCCGACGAACGCCGCTTCGGCCATGTGGACATGATCGGCTCGCTGCGTTCGCCCGGCTCCACCCTCAAACCGTTTCTCTACGGCATGGCCCTGGATGCCGGGCTGATCCACTCCGAATCCCTTTTGCAGGACGTGCCCCGCCGCTACGGTGACTATCGCCCCGGCAACTTCGCCGCCGGCTTCATCGGCCCGGTGTCCGCCAGCGAGGCGCTGGGCATGTCCCTCAACCTGCCGGCGGTGCAGTTGCTGGAAGCCTACGGGCCGAAGCGTTTCGCCGGCGAGCTGCGCAATGTCGGTGTGCCGCTGGTGCTGCCGGCGGCCAGCGAACCGAACCTGGCACTGATCCTCGGTGGCGCCGGCAGCAAGCTGGAGGAACTGGTCAGCGGCTACAGCGCCTTCGCCCGGCAGGGCCGCGTCGCCCGTCTGCGCCTGCAGCCCGAGGATGCGTTGCGGGAACGCCGCCTGCTGTCGCCCGGCGCCGCCTGGATCATCCGGCGCATCCTGGCCGGCCAGGCGCGCCCGGACCGCGACCCGCGCGCCCACCTGAGCCAGCGCCCGGTGCTGGCCTGGAAGACCGGTACCAGCTACGGCTTCCGCGATGCCTGGGCCATCGGCGTCGGGCCGCGTCATCTGATCGGCATCTGGATCGGCCGGCCCGACGGCACGCCGGTACCCGGTCAGTTCGGCCTGGCCTCGGCCGCTCCCCTGCTGTTGCAGGTGCACGACCTGCTGGTGAACCGCGACGCCCAGCGCGGCATCGCCCAGCCGCCGGACCCGCAACCGCCGGAAGTCGGCGTGGCTGCGATCTGCTGGCCTCTTGGCCAGCCCATGGCCAAGGGCGACCCCAACTGCCGCCGCCAGCGTTTCGCCTGGACCCTCGAAGGCACCACGCCGCCCACCCTGCTGGCCGCCGACCAGCCCCTCGGGCTCGGCTTGCGCCAGCCGCTGTGGGTGAATGCCGAAGGCCGCCAGGTGGCCGCCGGCTGCAACGGCGCCCAGGCACGCGAGCTGGTGCTCTGGCCGGCGCCCCTGGAACCCTGGCTGCCGCGTCGCGAGCGGCGTGCCGCGCGTCTGCCACAGGTGGACCCGGTCTGCCCGCCGCACCTGCCGCCGGCGGCGGCGCCGCTGTCCATCGTCGGTGTGCGCGAAGGCGACCAGCTGCGCCGCCCGTCCGGCAGCGCCGAACCCCTGCGCCTCAAGCTCTCTGCCCTCGGCGGCAGCGGTCGGCGCTGGTGGTTCCTCGATGGTGCACCGCTCACCGCCACGTCGCCGGAGGAGGGCTTCAATCAGGAATTCCGGCGCAGCGGCCGGCACCAGCTGAGCGTGCTGGACGAAACCGGGCAGACCGCTCGTCTGGAGTTCACCGTCACGGACTGACCGCGCGTTCAAGTTTTTGCCATGGGCCGCCGATAGCTGTTGTTGGCAATGAGCAGGAAAATTGTCGATTGACTTGTATACAATCCTTCGCCCCCTTCGTCCTGCCTCCAACAAGAACTCCAAGGAGACACCGCCATGCGCCTCTGGCAACGCAGCATTCAGTGGCAGCTTATCTTCAGCATGGGCGCGGCCCTGCTCGCCGGCATCCTTATCGTCATCGGCATCTACTCGGTGCTGATGAATCGCCTGACCGAACGCTTCCTGCTGGATGAAGCCCTGCCTGCTCGCGTAGAGGCCATCGGCAACGCCCTGGAGCGCACCCTGGCCGCACCCATCACCGCCAACGCCAGCATCGCCGAGAACGCCCTGGTGCAGGACTGGCTCGCCGAAGGCGAGGACCCCGCCCGCGCCGAGGCATTCGCCCGCTACCTCGAAGGCGTGCGCGCCCAGCAGAACGCCACGACCACCTCCATCGCCGTGCTGGACAGCGGCCACTACCACACGGGCGAGGGCCTGGCGCGGACCATTTCCCGCAGCCAGCCGGAGAACCAGTGGTTCTATCGGCTGGTGGACAGCGACCGCAACCGGGTGCTGGAAATCGACATCGACAAGGGCACCCGCCTGCCCACCCTGTTCATCAACCAGCGCATCAGCCGCAACGGCAAGACCCTTGGAGTCTCCGGCCTGGGCTACAGCCTGCAATCCATGTCCGAGATGATCCGCGACTTCCGCTTCGGCGAGCGCGGCCGGGTGTTCCTGATGGACAGCAAGGGCAACATCAAGGTCCACCCCGACGCCTCCCTGAACGGCAGCGCGCGCCTGGACGACGTCTTCGGCGCCGAATCCGCCGCCCTGCTGCTGGCTTCCGGCGGCAAGGCCATCCACTTCAGCCGCGATGGCGAGGATTACCTCGCCCTGGCCCGTCCGCTGGAAAGCCTCGGCTGGCAGCTGGTGAGCGAAGTGCCGGAAGCGGAAATCTACGCCGAGGCGCGCAAGGCCATGGTCACCAGCAGCTTCGCCGGTTTCGGCGTGCTCGCCCTGTGCCTGCTGCTGGTGGTGCTACTGGCTCGCGGGCTGGTGCGGCCGATCCGCCAGGTCACTGCGGCACTGGTGGAAATCGGCGGCGGTGGCGGCGACCTCACCCGCCGCCTGGACGAAGGCCGCGCGGACGAGCTGGGCGACCTCGCCCGTGGTTTCAACCGCTTCCTGGAAAGCCAGCGCAGCCTGATCGGCGAAGTGCTGGACACCAGCCAGCGCCTGCACAAGGTGGTCGGCCAGGTGGCCCAGGTGGTGGACAACACCGCGGCCCGCGCCGGCCAGCAGCAGGAAATGACCGACATGGTCGCCACCGCCGTGCACGAGATGGGCCTTACGGTGCAGGAAATCGCTCGCAACGCCGGCGCTGCCGCCCATGCCTCGCAGAATGCCCGCGACGAATCCCTGCAAGCGCGCCAGGTGGTGGGCGAGTCGGTGGGGCATATCGAGAAGATGTCCAACGAGATCGGCATCGCCGCCTCGGCGGTGAGCGAACTGGCCAGCCAGGTGGCGTCCATCGACCAGGTGCTGGCGGTGATCCGCGGCATCTCCGAACAGACTAACCTGCTGGCGCTGAACGCAGCCATCGAAGCCGCCCGCGCCGGCGAAATGGGCCGGGGCTTCGCCGTGGTCGCCGATGAGGTGCGCACCCTGGCCAGCCGCACCCAGTCGTCCACCGACGAGATCCAGCAGATGATCCAGCGCCTCAAGCACGGCGCCGAAGCCGCGGTGCAGTCCATGCACGCCGGTCAGGCCGCCACCGGCACGGGCGTCGAGGCCAGCCAGCGCACCGGCACCTCCCTTGGCGCCATCACCGATCAGGTGGAACGCATCAGCGACATGAACCACCAGGTGGCCGCGGCGACCGAAGAACAGTCGTCGGTGACCGAGGAAATCAACCGCAACGTCCAGGGCATCGCCGACCTGGCCCACGCCACCGCCAGCGAAGTGCGCGGCTGCCGTGAGGAATGCCAGACCCTGAGCCGCCTGGCCGGCGACCTGGCGCAGCAGATGGGCAGGTTCAGGTTGTAAGCAGGAGAAGGGCAGCCCATCGGGCTGCCCGCGATTTACGGGGTGCGCCATGCGCACCGCTTACCGAGTCATCTCTACTGCGAGGCATCGGTGCGCGCGGCGCACCCTACAGGGGGGGCGCGCCAGCAAGCTCAGCCCCGGCGAATGAGCCAGACGCCGCCGATGATCAGCGCCAGGCCAGCCAGTTTGCCGATGCTGATGGGCGCCTCGCGGTAACCCGCCCAGCCGAAGTGGTCCAGCATCAGCGCCATGCTCAGTTGCCCGGCCAGCACCAGGGTCATGAACAGCAGCGCGCCAATGCGCGGACTGACGAAGGCGGCGGTGGCGATGAACACCGCTCCCAGCAGGCCGCCGCTCCATTGCCACCAGCTCACCCCCTTGAGCGCCTCGAAGGTCGGCAGTTCGCGCTGAATCAGCACCACCGCGAGCAGGGCGAGGGTGCCCACCAGGAAAGACACCAGGGCAGCGCTCATGACGCTGGAAACCTGTTTGGCCAGTTGGCCGTTGATGCCCGCCTGCAGGGGCAGGAAGGCGCCGGCGACGAAGGGCAGGGCGAGCAGCCACCAGGCCTTGGGCATGGCGAACTCCGGAAATTGAAGGGCGCATAGTATGCCCGAGCGCGTTTCTTCTGCTCCAGGCGCCGCGGACGCTGCGGGAAGGTCGAACGAGGCCTCTGGCATTAACCCCGAACCTGACTACCCTTGGATTGGATAGATCCGGCGATTTGCCGGGCATCGCCTGCCTGATGAGGGAGAACCACGATGGACATGAACCGTCGACAGTTCTTCAAGGTCTGTGCCGTGGGCCTTGGAGGATCCAGTCTGGCGGCTCTGGGGGTAGCGCCCCCGGAAGCCTTTGCCGACCAGGTACGCCACTTCAAACTGGCGCGCACCATCGAGACGCGCAATACCTGCCCCTACTGCTCCGTCGGCTGTGGCCTGATCATGTACAGCCAGGGCGACGCCGCGAAGAACGTCGCACAGAACATCATCCACATCGAAGGCGACGCCGATCACCCGGTGAACCGCGGCACCCTGTGCCCGAAGGGCGCCGGCCTGCTCGACTTCATCCACAGCCCCAACCGCCTGAAGTACCCCGAGGTGCGCGAGCCGGGCTCCAGTGAGTGGAAGCGCATCGAGTGGGATGAAGCCCTCGACCGCATCGCCAAGCTGATGAAGGCTGACCGCGACGCCAACTTCGTCGAGAAGAACGACAAGGGCCAGACAGTGAACCGCTGGCTGACCACGGGCTTTCTCGCGGCGTCCGCATCGAGCAACGAGGCCGGCTACATCACCCACAAGGTGGTGCGTTCCCTTGGCATGCTGGGGTTCGATAACCAGGCGCGTGTCTGACATGGCCCGACGGTGGCAGGTCTTGCCCCGACGTTTGGCCGTGGAGCCATGACGAACCACTGGACCGACATCAAGAATGCCGATCTGGTGCTGATCATGGGCGGCAACGCCGCCGAAGCCCACCCCTGCGGATTCAAGTGGGTCACCGAAGCCAAGGCGCACAACAACGCCCGGCTGATCGTGGTCGATCCGCGCTTCACCCGTTCGGCCGCCGTGGCCGACTACTACGCGCCGATCCGCACCGGGACCGATATCGCCTTCCTTGGCGGCCTGATCAACTACCTGATCAGCCACGACAAGATCCAGCACGAGTACGTGCGCAACTACACCGACGCGCCCTTCATCGTGGACGAAGGCTTCACCTTCGAGGACGGCCTGTTCAGCGGCTACGACGAGGCCAGGCGCGCCTATCCGGACAAGTCCTCCTGGAGCTACGCCAAGGGCGAGGATGGCTACGTTCGCGTCGACATGACCCTGCAGGACCCGCGCTGCGTGTTCCAACTGATGAAGCAGCACTACAGCCGCTACACGCCGGACATGGTCAGCAGCATCTGCGGTACGCCGAAGGAACTGCTGGAGCAGGTCTGGGGGCTCATCGCCGAGACCTCGGACCCGCGCAAGACCATGACCGTCATGTACGCCCTGGGCTGGACCCAGCACTCGGTGGGCTCGCAGATGATCCGCACCGGCGCCATGGCGCAGCTGCTGCTGGGCAACATCGGCATGCCCGGCGGCGGCATGAACGCCCTGCGCGGCCACTCCAACATCCAGGGCCTGACCGACCTCGGCCTGCTTTCCAACCTGCTGCCGGGCTACCTGACCCTGCCGGGGGATGCCGAGCAGGACTACGCGGCCTACATCGACAAGCGGGCGAGCAAGCCGATGCGGCCGGGGCAGATGTCCTACTGGCAGAACTACGGCAAGTTCCACGTCAGCCTGATGAAGTCCTGGTTCGGCAAGTCGGCTACCGTCGAGAACAACTGGTGCTACGACTGGCTGCCCAAGCTCGACATTCCCGGCTACGACGTGCTGAAGGTCTTCGACCTGATGCACCAGGGCAAGGTGAACGGCTACTTCTGCCAGGGCTTCAACCCCATCGGCTCCTTCCCCAACAAGGCCAAGGTCACCGAGAGCCTGGCGAAGCTGAAGTACCTGGTGATCATGGACCCGCTGGCCACCGAGACCTCCGAGTTCTGGCGCAACGCCGGCGAGTTCAACGACGTCGACACCGCCAGCATCCAGACTACGGTGTTCCGCCTGCCCACCACCTGCTTCGCCGAAGAGGACGGCTCGCTGGTCAACAGCGGACGGGTGCTGCAATGGCACTGGAAGGGCGCCGAACCGCCCGGCCAGGCCCGCACCGATATCGCCATCATGGGCGGGCTGTACCATCGTCTGCGCACGGCCTACGCGAAGGACGGCGGGGCCTTCCCCGACCCGATCCTCGGGCTGGACTGGAACTATCAGCGCCCGGACGAACCCGGCCCCGACGAGCTGGCCCGCGAGTTCAACGGCAAGGCCCTGGCCGACCTCAGCGACCCGGCCAGCGGCGCGGTGCTGCTTAAGGCCGGCGAACAGCTGCCGGGCTTTGCCATGCTGCGGGATGACGGCAGCACCGCCAGCGGCTGCTGGATCTTCTGCGGCAGCTGGACCGCCGCCGGCAACCAGATGGCCCGCCGCGACAACGCCGACCCCTACGGCATGGGCCAGACCCTCGGCTGGGCGTGGTCCTGGCCGGCCAACCGGCGCATCCTCTACAACCGTGCCTCGGCAGACCCGTCCGGCAAGCCGTGGAACCCGGAGAAGAAGCGCCTGGTGTGGTGGAACGGCAAGAACTGGACCGGCACCGACGTGCCCGACTTCAAGGTCGACGCCGCGCCGGAAACAGGCATGAGCCCGTTCATCATGAACCCCGAGGGCGTGGCGCGGTTCTTCGCCCTCGACAAGATGGCCGAAGGCCCCTTCCCCGAGCACTACGAACCCTTCGAAACCCCCATCGGGCGCAACCTCCTGCACCCGGAAAACGCCAAGGTCACCAGCAACCCGGCGGCGCGGGTGTTCAAGGCCGACTGGGACGCCTTCGGCAAGGCGGCGGACTTCCCCATCGCGGCGACCACCTACCGCCTCACCGAGCACTTCCACTTCTGGACCAAGCACTGCCGGCTGAACGCTATCACCCAGCCCGAGCAGTTCGTCGAGATCAGCGAAGCCCTGGCCAAGGAACTGGGCATCGCCGCCGGCGACCGGGTCAAGGTGTCGTCCAACCGCGGCTTCATCAAGGCGGTGGCGGTGGTGACCAAGCGCCTCAAGCCGCTGACCGTGGACGGCAGGACCGTGCACCAGGTCGGCATCCCGCTGCACTGGGGATTCTCCGGCCTGGCGCGCAACGGCTACATCACCAACACGCTCACTCCCTTCGTCGGCGACGGCAATACGCAGACACCGGAGTTCAAGTCGTTCCTGGTCAAAGTGGAAAAGGCATGAGGAGCTGAGCCATGGCATCACAAGACATCATCGCCCGCTCCGCCACCACGACGCCCATGCCGTCCGTTCGCGAGATGGACGAAGTCGCCAAACTCATCGACGTCTCCAAGTGCATCGGCTGCAAGGCCTGCCAGGTGGCGTGCTCGGAGTGGAACGACCTGCGTGACGAGGTGGGCCAGAACCACGGCACCTACGACAACCCGGCGGACCTCTCGGCCACGACCTGGACCCTGATGCGTTTTACCGAGCACGAGGACGAGGCCGGCAAGCTGGAATGGCTGATTCGCAAGGACGGCTGCATGCACTGCGACGAGCCGGGCTGCCTCGCGGCCTGCCCGAGCCCCGGCGCCATCGTGAAGTACGCCAACGGCATCGTCGACTTCAACCAGGACAAGTGCATCGGCTGCGGCTACTGCATCACCGGCTGCCCCTTCGACATCCCGCGCATCTCGCAGAAGGACCACAAGGCTTACAAGTGCACCCTGTGTTCCGACCGCGTGTCCGTGGGGCTGGAGCCGGCCTGCGTGAAGACCTGCCCGACCGGCGCCATCGTCTTCGGCACCAAGGAGGACATGCAGGAGCATGCCGCCGAACGCATCGTCGACCTGAAGTCCCGTGGCTTCGAGAACGCCGGCCTGTATGACCCGCCGGGCGTCGGAGGCACCCACGTCATGTACGTGCTGCACCACGCCGACAAACCCTCGCTCTACGCCGGCCTGCCGGACGACCCGGCCATCAGCCCCATGGTCAGCCTGTGGAAAGGCGTGACCAAGCCGCTGGGCCTGCTGGCGATGGGCGTGGTGGCGCTGTTCGGATTTTTCCACTACGTGCGGGTCGGCCCGAACAAGGTGGAAGAAGACGAGGCGCACCGTGGCAGTGCGGCGGTGCAGAAGGCCGATCCGAAATCGCCGAGTTGAGACAAACGCCCTCTCCCTCCGGGAGAGGGCCGGGGGAGGGCAGTGCCGCCCCGTCTGGAGCCCGACATGAACAAAGACATCCAACGCTACACCCCCGCCGAGCGCAGCAATCACTGGGCGGTGGCCATTCTCTTCTTCCTTGCCGGGCTGTCCGGCCTGGCGCTGTTTCACCCGTCCCTGTTCTGGCTGACCCACTTCTTCGGCGGCGGGCCATGGACACGTATCCTGCACCCCTTCCTCGGCGTGGCCATGTTCCTCTTCTTCGTGGTGCTGGCCATGCGCTTCGCCGGCCACAACCGCTGGGAAAAGTCCGACAGTCAGTGGCTGAAGCAGTGGAAGGACGTGGTGAACAACCGCGAAGACCGGCTGCCGGAAGTGGGCCGCTACAACGCCGGGCAGAAGATGCTCTTCTGGGTGCTGCTGCTCTGCATGCTGGTGCTGCTGGCCACCGGCGTCGTGATCTGGCGGCAGTACTTCAGCCACCTGTTCGGCATCGAGCTCATCCGCCTCGCCGCGCTGCTCCATGCCTTCGCCGCCTGGGTGCTGATCCTCAGCATCATCGTCCACATCTACGCCGGCATCTGGGTCAAGGGCTCGGTCAGCGCCATGCTCCACGGCTGGGTCAGCAAGGCCTGGGCCCGCAAACACCACGGCGCCTGGTACAAGGAAGTCGGCAAAGGGGAGGGCAAGCGCTGAGCTTTTCCTGTGGGGGCGAATTCATTCGCCAAGCAGTCCGCAGGACTGCCTGACGACCCGACAGGAGGCAACTACGCTGCCTTTAGCGAATGAATTGCCCCCACAGCCAACCCACTGAAGGAGTTCTGCGTGTCAGGCCAGATACTCGAACCCGGCCAGATCGAGGCCGCAGCCAACATTCCCCCGTTCCTCAACCTCCCCGAACGCGGCTTGTTCCGCGTCCGTGCCGGGCGCCTGCGGCAACTCGCCAACAACCATCCGCTGGCCGGCTACCTGGAGTTGGTGGCCGCACTCTGCGATGCCCAGCAACAGGTCCTGGACAACCCGCCGCCGTTGCCTGGCCCGGCCCCCGAGTCCCTGGCCCGCAGTCGCGAACACGGCATGCCGCCCATTGCCTTCGAAGCCCTGGTGCGCGCCGATGTCTGGCTCGCCGCTCTCGATGTCCTGCTGGCGCGCATCGAGGTTCCGGCCAACGCCGCCGTGGCTGCAGCCCTGAGCCAGCTCAAGGCAGCCGATGCGGCCCAGCGCAAGGCCTGGGGCGTCGGCCTGTTGAGCGGCCAGTTCGACCTGCTGCCGCCCGCCATCGCCCCCTTCATAGGCGCCGCCCTGCAAGTGGCCTTCAGTCACTGGCTGCTGGAGCTGCCCGAAGGCGCCATAGTCGAGAACGAGGCCAAGGTTCTTTGCCCAGCCTGCGGTTCTCCGCCGGTCATAGGCATGATCCGTCATCGCGGCAAGCACAACGGCCTGCGCTACCTCGTCTGCTCCCTGTGCTCCTGCGAATGGCATTACGTGCGCCTCAAATGCAGCCACTGCCAGGAGAGCAAGCACCTGGCCTATCTTTCTCTCGACCGCGAAGGCGTCAAGGGAGAAGAGGCGCCCATCCGCGCCGAGGCCTGCCCAAGCTGCCAGGGCTACCTCAAGCAGTGCTACCTGGAGTTCGACGCCGAGGCCGAAGCCCAGGCCGATGACCTGGCCAGCCTCGATCTTGATCTGCGCATGAGCGAAGAAGGCTACCTGCGTCGCGCGCCGAACCTTCTCCTGGCACCAGGTGGCGAATAAACACCTAGACTTCACAAGGATTTGAGCGCCCCGTGCTAAGGAATGCCCATGTCGGCCGCCCGTTTGCCCTCTGTCGATCGTCTGCTGCGCAGCCCGGCCTGCGCACCCCTGCAACAGCGTTATGGCCGCGAGGCCCTGCTCAAGACCCTGCGCGATCTGCTCGACGAGCTGCGCGAGCCCGCCCGCCTGGGCCGTCTCGCCGCCATTGAACTCACCGATGCCGTGCTGGCCGGCCGCGCCGGGGAACGCCTCGCCGTGGCCCATTCCAGCCGGGTACGGCGGGTGTTCAACCTTACCGGCACCGTGCTGCACACCAACCTCGGTCGGGCACTGTTGCCGGATGAGGCCATCGAAGCCATCACCCAGGCCGCGCGTTACCCGCTGAACCTGGAATTCGACCTCGCCAGCGGCAAGCGCGGCGACCGCGACGATCTCATCACCGGCCTGATTCGCGAGTTGACCGGCGCCGAGGCGGTCACCGTGGTCAACAACAATGCCGCCGCCGTGCTACTGGCGCTGAACAGCCTTGGCGCACGCAAGGAAGGGGCGATTTCCCGCGGCGAACTGATCGAAATCGGCGGTGCCTTCCGCATCCCCGACATCATGGCCCGCGCTGGCGTGAAACTCGTCGAAGTCGGCACCACCAACCGCACCCACGCCCGGGACTACGAAGCCGCCATCGGCCCGCGTTGCGGCCTGCTCATGCGCGTGCACACCAGCAACTACAGCGTGCAGGGCTTCACCGCCAGCGTGCCCACGGCAGAGCTGGCGGCCATCGCCCACGCCCACGGACTGCCGCTGCTGGAAGACCTCGGCAGCGGCACCCTGGTGGACCTCACGCGCTGGGGCCTGCCCAGGGAACCCACCGTGCAGGAAGCCCTGCGCGACGGCGCCGACATCGTCACCTTCAGCGGCGACAAGCTGCTGGGCGGCCCCCAGGCCGGGCTGATCGTCGGCAGCAAGGAACTGATCGGGCGGATCAAGAAGAACCCGCTCAAGCGCGCCCTGCGGGTCGACAAGCTGACCCTCACCGCCCTCGAAGCGGTGCTCGGTCTCTACCGCGATCCGGAGCGCCTCGCCGAACGCCTGACCACACTGAGCCTGCTCAGCCGTCCACAGGCGGACATCCGCGCCCAGGTCGAGCGCCTGGCACCAGTGCTGGCGGCGCAGCTCGGCGCGTCCTGGCAGGTGAGGGCAGAAGCGGCCCTCGGCATGATCGGCAGCGGTGCCCAGCCGGTGGCGCGCCTGCCCAGTGCGGCGCTCTGCCTGCGCCCGCAACAACCCAGGCGCCTGCGTGGTCGCGCCCTGCGCCAGCTGGAAGAAAATCTGCGCAGCCTGCCCATTCCGGTGATCGGCCGCCTCGATGACGACGCCCTCTGGCTCGACCTGCGCCAGCTCGACGACGAGCCGGCCTTCCTCGCCCAGCTGCCGCAGCTCTCGGGGGCGCTTGAGTGATAGTCGGCACGGCGGGGCATATCGACCACGGCAAGACGGCGCTCCTCAAGGCTCTGACCGGGCAGGAGGGCGACCGCCGCCCGGCCGAGCGCGAACGCGGCATCACCATCGACCTCGGCTATCTCCACGCCGACCTGGGCGATGGCCGGCCCACCGCGTTCATCGACGTGCCCGGCCATGAACGCTTCGTCCACAACATGCTGGCCGGCGCCTGCGGCATCGACCTGTTGCTGCTGGTGGTCGCCGCCGACGACGGCGTGATGCCGCAAACCCGCGAACACCTCGCCATTGCCGAACTGCTGGGCATCCGCCGCGCCCTGGTGGCCCTGACCAAGCTCGACCGCGTGGATGGCGGCCGCCTCATCCAGGTGCGAGCCGAAGTCACCGCGCTACTGGCGCCGGGGCCGCTGGCCGGTGCCGAACTCTTCCCGGTGGACAGCCTCAGCGGCCGGGGCATCGACGCGCTGCGCCAGGCACTGCTGACTGAGGCCGCACGCACCGCCGGGCGCGGCGGCGACGGCTACTTCCGCCTGCCCATCGACCGCGCCTTCAGCGTTTCCGGCGCGGGCGTGGTGGTCACCGGCACCGCGTTTGCCGGGCGGGTGAGCGTCGGGGACGAACTGGTGCTCAGCCCCTCCGGCCGCGCCGTGCGCGTACGCGGCCTGCACGCGCGCAACCTGCAAGTAGAGGATGCCGAAGCCGGCCAGCGCGTGGCGCTGAACATCACCGGCGAACGCCTGGCCCTGGAACATATCCACCGCGGCGACTGGCTGCTGGCCCAGCCGCTGCTGGCGCCCACCACCCGCGTGGATATCGAACTGCGCCTGCTCCCCGGCGAAATCCACGACCTGGCCCACTGGACCCCGGTGCACGTCCACCTCGGCGCCCAGGACGTCACCGGCCGCGTGGCCCTGCTGGAAGCGAACAGCCTGGCACCCGGCCGCAGCGGCCTCGCCCAACTGCTGCTGAATGCCCCCGCCCATGCGGTCCATGGCGACCGCCTGGTGCTGCGCGACCAGTCCGCCCAGCGCACCCTCGGCGGCGGCTGCGTACTCGACCCCTTCGCCCCGGCGCGTAACCGCCGCACAGCGGAACGCCTCGCCCAGTTGCAGGCATTGCGCGGCGACGGCCTGGAAAGCGCGATGCCAGCCCTGCTTGGTACTGCCGACAACGGCCTCGACCCGCAACGGCTGGAGCGCCAGTTCAATCGCCCGCGTAATGGCTGGGCATTGCCCGCCGATGCCGTGGAAATCACCACGCGGCTGGGCCCGCGCCTGTTCGCCCAATCCCGCTGGCAGGCCCTGGGGCAACAACTGCTCGCCGGCCTCGCCCGCTTCCACGCCGAACTCCCCGACGAACTCGGCCCCGACCGCGACCGCCTGCGCCGCTACGCGCTACCCGAACTGGAACGCCCCGTCTTCATCGCCCTGCTGGAACAGCACCTCGCCAGCGGCGCCGTGCAAACCAGCGGGCCCTGGCTGCACCTGCCCGATCACCGCGTACAACTGAACGACGCCGACGAAGCCCTGCGCCAACGCGTCTGGCCACTTCTGCAAGCCGGCCACTTCGACCCGCCCTGGGTCCGCGACCTTGCCCGCGAACTCAACGTGGAAGAAGGTGCCATGCGCCTGCTGCAACGCAAACTCGCCCGCCTCGGCCTGCTGCACCAGGTGGTCAAGGACCTGTTCTACCCGGACGAGGCCATCCGGCAACTGGTACAACACGCCCGGCAACTGCAGGACCAGCAAGGCACCATCAAGGCCGCCGCCTGGCGCGACCGCATCGGCATCGGCCGCAAACGCAGCATCCAGCTACTGGAATACTTCGACCGCATCGGCTTCACCCGCCGCATCGGCGACCAGCGCAAGATCAGGGAAGACTCGGCGCTGGCGCAGGTGGCGAAGCCTTGAACCCGAGTTATGGAGGGCATTGCTGAAAAAGGGCTTTCGACACTTATTCGATAGGTCTGGATGAATGCATCCAGCGATGCCCGGCCAGAAGTTGACGTGCAAATGTGTCGACCAAAACTGGGGCTATTCAGAGCTGTGAAGAATGCGATGCTCGACGATAAAGCAAGCACCAAGATTGCAGGAGGGGCCTTCGCGCCTGCCCTAAGCCAGCAGTCTCTCGCTGCTTGTTGCATCCACCGCCGCATCCAGCTCAGCCCCGGCGAAATGCTTTGCATAGTGTTCCATCAGCTCCGACTCCCAGGAAGCGACCTCGTCCAATATGCCGGCGGCCTCATCTTCCGTTAGTGCGAAATGCTTATGCTGGCTAAGCAGGTTAGCTCGACTTAGAAGGGTACCGTTGATACCAACATCCATCGCCAGCCTCTGTGCAGGCCCCTCTCCCAGTACGGGAAGAACGTCATACATAGGCGAGAGGCGCCACGTCCCTTCCTGCCAGATCACTGCGTGGTTGCGAGGATGATCGTCACTGTTCCCTACGAGAGCGTTGTAGGCCATTCGCCTGTAGAGCTCCTGCCTATCAGAACCCGGTGCGCCTCTGCGGTACAACTCATCGGCGAGCGCCGCGTAGATCCACCCGTTGTTGCGCTGCGCTTGCCATTCGGCATCGAGAAGAGTCATGCCACTCATCATCGGGATGCGCCGAAACCTTGCATCATTCTCTGACCATTTTCGGTCAAATCGCTCCACTAGCAGCGTGTTGCCTTTTTCACTGTGATGGAGTGCAGTCCGGGCGACATTCATCCCCTTGGTAGCCGCAAAAGTCATGCAGGCATACTCAAATTTCGGCAGGTCGTAGTGATCAAATTTGTCGTGTGGCTTAGCAAGAATCAGCTTGTGATCAAAGCGGTACGTGCGCTTGGGCCTGGCGCCACCAACAGCTGAGCGCTGATCCCGTATTCTTAATGCCTCCAGTTGCTCAACGCTCAGCTGGCTGTCATAGATCGCAGCGCAAACATCCATGAAGTGATCGAGCCCTTTGGCTTCAAGCATTTTCACAGGCCTTTCGCCTATACCCGGCCTCGGTGTGCGATCTTCGCCAGCCATGATATTTCCGGCGCGATCTTCGTTAGGAGATAACAGCAGAAGCTGGATCGGAGTGAGCTCTCCCTTTCGGATGCGGCGCAGCAGTCGTTCTCCCCAGCCATCTGGCATCGCATCATCAATGAACCCGGGAACGCCCCCATTCTTATGTACCTGAAAGGGGCGAGCGGAGAGCGGATATCGAATCGGATCAGGCACCCAACGCTTGGCATCCACGATCTCCGGCGCATAGACGAAGGTTCCCGTGCTACCAGCAAGGGTCAGCCTGCCCAACGTCACAGTCTCACCCGTTTCCGGACACTCCATGTAGATGTAAGCGCGCGACATTAGAAGTCCTCCGCGTTGCTGCGCGGCAGCCTTACGCGCCTGGTCGTGTTGGTTTCCAAAGAGTTGAGATCAAGCGCAGGGTCATCGATCAGCGCTTGGAAAACCCGGTCAGAGATCCCAACGGTAAACAGCGCGAGCATGAAATCGCGCAACGAAACACCTTCAGCCTTCCCCCCCTCGATGTGACGAACAGTTCGGAGAGAAATTCCAGCCAGCTCTGCAAGGTCAGCCTGCCGTATCCCCATGCGCAGACGCGCCTCCTTCACCAGTAGGCCTATACGGTAAAGCAGAGAGGTACTTTGAACAGGGAAAAAGCCTTTCATAAGGTGGCGCCAAGCGAGATCCTACAAAGGATAAGATACTACCAATTGCACGCTAAACAACCTTGGCAGGTTATTTAGGATGCAGCTAATAGCATCTTATATTAGATAAGATCTCACAAAACGATATCTTATTAAGGGGTATTACCCCTGGCACGGTAAGTCAACTCTCGGATTCCAGGCGGTAGATCTGCCCCAGTTCGGCACCAGTCCAGCCAGATCAGCCTTCTGCTGCGATTGGCAGCTTCTGGCGGTTCGGTGCGTCATCCCAGTCCGCTTTCATTTCGCGCTCCCTGCTTACTTGCCCAGGCGTTCCCGGCGCGCGGTTACTGCACTATTCCGCTTGCTTGGCTTCGTCGTATTCGGGGCTGGTTTGTCCAATCTCTGGCATAACTTCTCCGGTGCTCAGCCACCAGCGGTATGCAGGGAATACCTTGCCGAGAATTTCTATTTCCTCAGCGCCCACCCTGGCTTTACCTCTTCGAATGCTCGTCCAGCGGTCGTAATTCGTCTCTCCGGCGCGTGTCAGCGTGTTGAGATTGGTGCGCTCAATTAATAGGAGTGCTCTATCTGTGATGCTCATGCTGATCGAATATTGTCATTGGTGGACTATTGTCTGGACATAGTCCAGGTGGCGCTATTCGGACATATTCATGGACATAGTCCAGAATATAGTCCTGTAAAGACCAACATAGTGCAACAAAGGCCAAGGATGTGGAAGGAACGACCCTCTCGCTCAAGGACCTGCTCAGCCCGCCGCCGGTGATGCCCTGGCGCGAGTTCGCCGACTGGATACGGATGAGCGATGAACACGACGTGGTGTGGGGCTGGATTCGCAACGGCTATATCCCGTCGCACAAGGTGGGGAAGTACGTGATGGTGAACGTGGCGCTTCTGACCCAGCAATTGCTGGAGAAGGAGCGCAGGGCATGAACCATCAACGCATTCGACTGTTACCGGCGCTTCGCCCCCGCCGAACCTTGCGCCTGCTCTGTCTGCTGGTGCCGTCGCGGACAGGCGACGCGCGTTCTGTCCCGGTTCTTGTGCTGCGCGCGCAGGCGCCGCGTATGGATATCCAGGGGCATTGGGCGGCGCGTCTGCCCGTCGGCCTCATGCTGCGGGAAGTCCAGGCCTGGGCGCCGCGCGCCGAGGTGCTGGCGCGTTGCATATGGCTGCGGCGAGCCGTTCGACCGGGAGCCCTGAGCCATGTCTGAGCGTCAACCCAGGGCCCTGGTGGCCTGCGAGTTCTCCGGCCGCGTGCGCGATGCCCTGACCCGCGTTGGCTTCCATGCGGTGAGCTGCGACCTGCTGCCCTCGGAAACCGAAGGCGAACACGTGCAGGGGGATGTCTGCGAATTGCTGGATTTGGGCTGGGACCTGCTGATCGCCCACCCGCCGTACATCGACCTTGCCGTTTCCGGTGCCCGTCACTTCCCCGCCAAGATCGCGGACGGCAGGCAGGGCAGGGCGCTGGATTTCGTTCGCAGCCTGCTGGCTGCGCCGATTCGCTTCAAGGCCCTGAAAGGGCCAACTTCGGTGATCTCCACGCAGATCCGCAAGCCGGACCAGACTGTCTTTCCGTGGATGTTCGGCCACGGCGAGCGCAGCCGGATTCACTTCTGGCTGGAGAACCTGCCGAAGCTGCAACCCACCCGTATCGTTCATGAGCGCGATCCGCTCTCGCGCTACATGGCGCCCGGCCCTGAACCCTGGAAGAACCTCTGCCGCACTTACCCGGGCATCGCCGAGGCGATGGCTGAGCAGTGGGGCCGCTACGTGATCGAGCAGCTTGCCGGGCAGCGCTGCGCCAAGGGTTAGCGATTGCCAGAGAGCGGCCAACGGTCCGCGAGCCCTGTAGGAGCCAGCTTGCTGGCGAAACGGGGTCATTCGCTGGCACACCAGCTCCTACGGGGAATACAGCGACTTGCACCATTGCCGATGTGACGGAGGCGCTCGTCATGGTTGAGGGCCATGTGCTGCGACACACCTTCGCATCGCACTTCATGGCTAACGGGGGCAATATCCTGTCACTGCAGAAGATCCTGGGTCACGCTTCACTGAGCATGACCATGCGCTATGCGCACCTAGCGCCAGGCCACTTCCAGGATGTTCTGGAGTTCGGTCCCACCAGGGATTTTCGACAGTTCTTCGGCGCTCTTCCCCGCACCGAGTAGGAGTCCTCTCAATCGTGAGGATTTTTCAAGCCAGGCCTATTCTGTGGCTATAATCCTCTCGTTCGTGAGGATTATTAATGGTCAAGACTTCTGATCGATGTAATCCTCGCGATCATGTGGATTTTTCAGCCTGGCTCAACGTTGCTCGCTTTTTCCTTATTAGCGTGTGGATTTTTCAGTGAATGTGCCAATCGATTCTCCCAAAGTCCTGGGCCACCTCATCCGGGCCTGCCGAAAGGCCATGGATATGCGCCAGGACGTGGCCGCTGGCGTTATTGGCGTGAGCGAAAACTTCCTCGGCAAGGTCGAGCGCGGCGGCGAAACCGTGCAGTGGGGCCTGCTTTTCCAGGTCATGCAGGAGCTGGGGATGAAAGTGTCGGTGGAGGTTCCCGATGAGATTGCAGGGGCGGCGAGTGCCCAGGTACTTCGCGCATTCAACAAATCTGCAGCGGCTCATTCCGGCAAGATCAATCCCGAGTCCGATGAGCTGGAGCGCCTGCTGCACGCCATTGAAACGTCCCTGAACGACAAGGCTCGCTGATGGATCGCCAACTGTACGTCTGGATCAACTTCGACCAGGTCGGAGTGCTGGCCGAGCGCAACGGCTTATGGACCTTCACTTACACCCAGGCCTGGTTGGACAAGCCTGATGCCCACGCCATCAGCCCGAGTTTGCCGTTGAGGGCGGAACCCTACGTTGACGGTGCAAGCGACCGCCCCGTTCAGTGGTTCTTCGACAACCTGCTACCGGAAGAGGGGCAACGCCAGCTCATTGCCGCAAGTGCCGGAGTCGGCGTTGAAGATGCATTCGGGATGCTGCAGCACTTTGGTGCCGAGTCGGCCGGGTCTATCACCTTGCTGCCTCCCGACCAAGTGCCCGAGCCAGGTGAGCTGCGGGCGCTCTCGTTTGATGCGATGGCCGAGCGCATTCGGAAAATGCCTCAAATTCCATTGGCCGAGCAGTCCTTCAAGCGGATGTCGCTGGCCGGGGCGCAACACAAAGTCGCACTCCGCGTTGAGGATGGGCAGTTCCTGGAACCAGGCGGCAACGAACCGTCGACGCACATCATCAAGCCGGATCATCCGAGCGGAGACTTTGCCCACTCGGTGATCAACGAGTGGTTCGTAATGACACTCGCCAAGAAGGTGGGCCTCCCAGTTCCAGCCGTGACCCGAAAATACATCCCGATGCCGGTCTACCTGGTCGAGCGGTTCGATAGGACTCTTACCCCTTCGGGGTGGACAAGGCTTCACTGCCTGGACGCCTGCCAGGTCCTCAATCTGGATAGGACGACCAAGTACCACGCGGGCAACGTCGAGCGCATGCGAGAGTTAAGCGCGATGTGCCGCATTCCGGCCAGAGCCAGGCTGCAGCTCTTCCAATGGCTGACGTTCAACGTCTTGGTCGGTAATACCGATGCACACTTGAAGAACCTCAGCTTCCTCATGAGCCCCCGGGGGCTGGAGTTGGCACCCTTCTATGACCTGCTGAGCACCGCCGTCTGGACCACAAGGGCTTTCGACAAGGACTATTGGCCGGGGGCAGTGACCATGGCCTGGCCAATAGCGGGTGAAGATCGTTTGGAACGCATGAGCCTGGATCTGCTTGTCGAGGCTGCCGGAATACTCGCGATTAAACCGGGCACGGCGAGATCACAGGTCATCCAGCTGGCGACGGCAGTGCGGAAAGGTGCTGAGGAACTCATTGACCAGGTGCAACGTGAAAACGAAGAGCTTGCCAGGTTGCAACCCGAGGTCAGGCACGCATTCCCCGGGGAGATGAGGGCGTTGCGTTGCATCGAAAAGATCATCATCGCTGAAATGTCGCGCAAGCTGCTCCCCTGAGCCTGGGTACTCTGCGCTAGGCTAGCTTGGTGCCGGGCCACTTCCAGAATGTTTTGTTGTATGGTCCGACCAAGGATTTTCGACAGTTCTTCGACACCTCCCCGCTTGCACAGCTGGAAGGCACGGAAAAAGCCTTATAGATCAACATGGAAGGCAAGCACGCCCGGTGGCGTGGCCGGGCTTCAAACCCGGTGGGGGACGGCAGCCGTTCCTGGGTGAGTTCGACTCTCACTGCCTTCCGCCACTTTCCCTTCCCCGCTGGATAACGCCCGTCCGGCGCTCGCCGGGACGGCCGGCGGGAGCACGTATTGCCGCGCAGGCTGTACGACGGACGGTCATACCAAGTGGATGACGGGCTCTTGCGGCGGTCATGGGCGCTCAGCACTATTCGCAGCAGTTCACTCGGGAGTCGATCCGCTCTCCGGGGCACAGCAAGAGCATCACTGCAAAAGAAGGCGCCTCCAGGAAGGTGCACATACGCACGGGACTATTAGGAGTTGATATGACCATCCGATTCGCACTGGGTAGTGCGCTGGTACTCATGGCAAGCGTTTCGTTTGCCGCCACCCCCGCCGCCAAGAAGCCAAACAGTGAGAACTACTACCTGAACTGGCAGGAGCGAAACGGCGCCATCGCGCTGGATACCGTGTGCAGCAAGAATGAGAAGGGCACGACGCAGTTCCGCAATTGCCAGAAGCACGCCCAGGTGGTGTTCCGCAATTCGTGCAACCAGTCGAAAGACCCGGCCAGCAAGTGGTGCGTTGCGCAGAGCCAGTACAAGCCCTGAGTTCCTGGCTTGATTGAATTCGCCCCTGCAGGGTGAGTGCACGGGCTGAACGCCCGTACGGACAGCGCCCTCTCCCGCTTGCGGGGAGAGGGCAGCTGGACCCGGCCAGGATTCCCAAGGGCAGACCTGCGGTCTGCTTGGCGATTGAAATCGCCCCCACAGGGTGAGTGCACCAGTCTGAAGGCCTGCACGGACGGCCTCTCGACCGCTGGGTAGGGAGCTGCTGCCGTCGCCAATCCCGCGCGTATATTCAGAAGTTGACCATTGCACAGGCGCTTCCCCCCTTGGAGGCCAGCGATGAACGCAGCAAGGCTTCTGGCTCTGATCCTGATTTCCATCTGTTTCGTTGGCTGCGCGAGCCCGTCCGGCAGCGCCCGTGACGAGGTGCTCGGCGTGAGGCTGAAGGCGACGCAGCAGAACGCCGGGCATATCGCCCAGGCGACCCTGGCGCCGCGCGGCGATGAAACCACTATCTCGCTGGTAGTAGGCGGCGTGCCTCCCTATGTGTCGAGGCCCGTCCGCCTTTACACCTTCATCTACCCGGGAACCTGTGCGCGCAGGGGCACCGCGCCGGCCTATGAGCTGAACCGGACCCTCACGACTGAGCAGCAATTCCGGGGTGATGTCTGGCGGCTGTCGAAGTCCGCGCCGGTTCCCCTCTCGACGCTCCGCGCGGGGGACTATTCCCTGGTGCTGCGTACGACCCCGGCGGATGGCAACTACGACATCTTCTGTGGGGATATTCGGTAGAGCGGCGTGCCGCGAGCATGGCGATACCTCTGGGGGTCGCGAGCAGAGCTCGCTCCTGCAAAGGCACCGGCCCACCCTGAATCCGCCTGGCAGGCCGGTGCCTGCGGGCAATGCGGCTATTCGCACAGCTTCCCGCGTTTCGCCTCTGGCATCAGGGCCATGTACTGCTTGCCGCTCATGTGCACCAGTTCGTCGTGGCGGCCGGATTCGAAGTAGATGTCCGGCTGTTCGGTGAGCGACTGGTCGATCAGGGTTTCAAGGCCGAAGAGGTTGCCGACGGCGGGGATGGCGCCCACCTCGCAATCGGCGAAGCGTTTGCCGAAGTCACGCTCGCGCACCAGGCGCCAGTGGCGGTGGGTGAGTTTGTGGACCTTTTCCAGGTCGACATGGCGCGAGGCCGGGACGACGGCCATCATCCAGTGGCCCTGGAAGTCGTCGAGGATCACCGGCTTGGCCATCTGCTGGGGCGGAACGCCGGCGCGGCGGGCGGCTTCGCGGGTGGTCATGGCGGCTCTGTGGCTGAGCAGGTCGAAGCGGGTCTTGTGCTGCGAAAGGCAGTTCTGCAACTGGGTGATCATGGTCATGGGACACCTCCTGCCAGGCACTGGCCTGTCGCTCCTGGTAGGCCAGCGGTGCCGGCACACAAGGAGGAGCCTCCCGCTCCCCACCCGGCATCGGCGTGGGCCGGTGCCTTGTGGATAAGTTTAGTGAGGGAGCGGGCCAGGGCGTCGGGAAGCGCCGACCGGTTCAGGGCAGGTTGGTCGCCGTGGCGCGGCGGATGCTCGTGGGGCTCAGTCCGTGAGGGGCTTGTCCAGCTGGATCAGGGCGATGCGGCGGCCCTCCGGGGAGAGGCGCTCGACGATGGCGCGCGGCTGGTAGCCGAGGCGAGTGTAGAGCAGCAGGCCAGCGGCGTTGGCGTTGAAGCAGGACACCTTCATCAGCCGGGCCTTGTACTGCTCGCGGGCCTGCCGTTCCATGGCTTCGATCAGGAACTGGGCCACGCCGTGCCCACGGGCCCAGAAGGCCACCATCATGTTGCCGAGGGCGCAGAACTCGCCGTGCTGCCACTGGTAGAAGTTGGCGAAGCCGGCGACCTTGCCGTCCAGCAGGGCGACGGTGCTGCCCCGGCGTTCGGCCATGGCAGCGGCCAGCTGGCCGACGGTCAGGGGCCAGCTGGCCTTGGGGTAGGCGAAGAAGAGTTCGTCCGCATCTTGGGGGAAGCGGACCACTTCGTGCAGGTCTTCGGCAATGGCGGTGCGGTATTGCAGATGGGGATTGGCTGCGGTCATGCGGTTCTCAATACGGCGGATATTGTTCGATCACCCTGGCGACCGTTTCGCGGATGGCGGCTTCGCGTTCGGCGGGGCTCGGTGGCGCGCTTTTCATGATCTGTTCGGCACTGCCGCGCCAGACCAGCTTGCCGTCCTTGCTGTCGTACAGGTCCACCTGGATGGTGGCGACCTTGTAGTTGTAGGTGCGGGTTTCGGTATAGGCCGGGCCGCCCCAGTAACCTCCCCAATAGCCGCCCCAGTAGCCACCGTAGTTGTAGCTGGTCTGCTGCTGGCGGTCATCGACGATCAGCCAGGACTGGACCTTGAGGTCGGCCTTGCCATCGGTGGCCGGACGCAGGCCGCGCTGCTCGAGCTGCTGGCCGACGGCATCTCGGATGCGCTGTTCGGTGAGGTCGCTCTTGATCCGCGGATCATCGGGGCTGTATTGCAGGGCCGGTTCCTTCCAGCTCCAGCTGCGATAGGCGCTGAAGTCACGGGTGCTGTCGAAGTCGCGGTTCACGTTGTAGCTCTGGCAGGCCGCCAGGAGCAGGGCGGTGGATAGGAGGAAGGTGCGGCGGATCATGGCGGAATCTCCTCTGCCGGAAGCTTTATCGAATCGCAAGGCAGGGCGGCCGGCAAGGGGAAATTGCGGGCCGGGTCAGTTCGGCGGGTAGCCGTCGAGCGCATCCTTCACGGCCTGGCGCAATGCGTTGATGGTCTCCGCACGGCTGCCGCCAGCGGGCACCTCGCCGCTGCCGCTCCACACCGGCTGGTTGTCGCGGGCATCGAAAAACTCCAGGTAGACCACCGCTACCTGTTCCTCGTAGGTGCGCACCACCGGCACGCTGGCCCAGGCGCCGTACTGGTCGTGCCAGGGGCCGCTGCCGTAGTAGGCGCCGGCGTAGTCGTCGTACTGCCGCAGGCGCCGTTCGTAGCGCAGGCTGGCGATGACCTTGAGGTCGGCCTGGCCGGGGTCGTGGGCCTGGCGCAGGCCGTGCTGGTCGAGGCCGGCATTGATCATCTCGGCCATCTGTTCGGGCGTTGTCCAGTTGTTGCCGGCGGGCAGCTGGCCGTCGAGCCAGGTCCAGCTGCGATAGCGGCCAAAGTCGCGCGGCGCCGCGGGGTAGGCGCTGTGGTCGAAGGTGCTGGCCGCGCCCGGCGGGGCGGGCGGCAGCGGGCGGGACTCGGCCTTGTACGGGTTGGGGCTCTGGCAGGCGCCGAGCAGCAGCGCGAGGGTGAGCAGTATGGGCAGTGCAGGACGTTTCATGGGGCCTCCACTCAGAGGGGGCGGCAGATCCAGTGCAGGTAGCGGCCCAGTCCCTGGTAGCTGGGATGGCGACGGTAGGCGAGCTCCATTTCCAGCAGGTCCACCAGTTCGGCCTTGGCCTGGAACTCCTGGGGCATGTAGTCGTGGAACACCCGCACGCCGCTCTGTCTTTCGACCTGCCAGTGGCCGTCGAGTTGTTTCGCCAGGTCGCGCGGGTCCAGCGGCTGCTGCGGGGTCAGGCTCTGCCCTTCGCCGGCGAACTTGTGCTTGCGCAGCTTGCGGAAGTGGCCCTTGAGCAGGTTGCGGTAGATCAGCGCGTCCTTGTTGTAGAAGGCCAGCGACAGCAAACCGTCCCGGGCGGTGAGCTGGTGCAGCACCGGCAGAATGGCGTGCGGGTCGGCCAGCCATTCCAGCACGGCGTGGCACAGCACCAGGTCATAGGGCTCGGTGAGCCGGCCGAGCAGCTCCTGCCAGGGGGCCTGGATGAAGGTGGCGCTGCGGCCAGCCTCGGCAAAGCGCTGGCGGGCGCCTTCGAGCATGGGCTCGGCGGGTTCGGCGAGGGTCACCTGGTGGCCGCGTTCGGCCAGCCAGAGGGCCATGTGGCCGAGGCCGGCGCCAACGTCGAGCACTCGCAACGGGCGGTCGGGGAGGACTTCCGACAGGTCAGCCTGGAGCACGGCGAGGCGGATGGCGCCCTTGGCGCCGCCGTAGATCTTCTCGGCGAAACGTGTCGCCAGTTCATCGAAATGCCGGTCGCTCATGTGAAGCGCCTTTCGCTGTCGGCGAGCTTGGCGCGCACTACGGCGTCCATGTCCAGGCCGAGTTCGGCACACAGCAGCAGGAGGTAGAGGACGATGTCGCCCACTTCCTGGCCGGCGTGGGCGAGTTTTTCCGGGGGCAGCTGGCGCGACTGGTCTTCGGTCAGCCACTGGAAGATTTCCACCAGCTCGGCCATTTCCACGCTGGCGGCCATGGCCAGGTTCTTCGGGCTGTGGAATTGCCGCCAGTCATTGTGATCGCGGATGGCGTGCAGGCGGGCGGTGATTTCGTCGAGGTTCATGGGGCTCTCCTTGAGCCGCCAATGGTCCCGCCGCTTGCACCGCCACGCAAGGGTCAGCCGAGGGGGCGCCAGCTTCCGCTCATGTGCGGGGTGTCCTGCCGGCCGCGCAGGGCAAACTGGCCGGAGGGCCCCGGCGCGCTGGCCAGCAGGGTGAGTTCGGCGGGCAGCAGCACGGGCTTCTGGAAGCGCACCTCCACTTCGTAGCCGGCTGCGGGCAGGTGGATTTCCAGCGCCGCCAGGCTGCGCGCCTTGTTCCACAGGCCGTGGGCGATGGCGCGGCGGAAGCCGAACAGCCTGGCACTGGCGGCCGCCAGGTGGATGGGGTTGTAGTCGCCGGCCACCCGCGCGTAGCGCCGGCCGATGTTGGCGTCGGCGTACCACTGGTCCAGGTGCTCCAGGGGCAGGCTCTCTACCGCTGCGCGCGGCTCGGGCTGGCCGGGCAGGCGCAGGCCGCGGAAGAGGACGCGGCTGTCGCCTTCCCAGACCAGGCCGAGCTGGTCTTCCAGGCGGGTGATCAGGCTGAAGCTGACGCCCTTTTCGTGGGGCTGCAGGCCGCTCGCTTCCACACTGACGGTGAACGGCCCGAGGCCGCCCAGGGCCCGCACGACGCGGATGCGGTTTTCCAGGTGCACGAAACCCAGCAGCGGGAAGGGGAAGCGCGGGTCGGTGAGCAGGCGCATCTGCAGCGGGAAGGCGAGGATGTGCGGGTAGGTCGCCGGCAGCAGGCCCTTGTCGCTGAAACCGCAGAGGGAGCGGTAGCGCGCCAGGTGTCCGGCGTCGACGCTCACCTGGCAGCGCACGCCCTGCTCGGGCAGGGTCATACCGCGTGTGCCACGGCGTACGGCGGCGCGGGCGAACAGGCCGGGGAGGGCGGGCGGTGCGGACAGATCGAGCCAGTCGGTGGCCATGAGGAATCTCCTTGGGGCGAATGGCATTGAGCATAGCCAGCATCGTCCGCCGCACACTGGCCGGTCCTCCCGGGGCCGCCAATCGCAGCCTTGAGCAGCGAGGAAGAAGCCGCATAAGATGGCCGCGCCTCGCAGATAATAAGAATTCTCTGAAAATGATGCGTGATCTGACCGATGACGTGGCGCTGAGCTTCGATGCTGCAGATCAGGACCGGCCTTCGCCCTCCGCCGCGCCGGACCAGCCGCGCATGCACGAGTCCCTGGCCCGTCGCCAACTGGCCGAGGTGGAGCGCCTGGAGTTGGTGCGCCAGGTGCGCGAGCTGATCGGCGAACTGCTGGCCAATGGCGGCGTCACTCTGGAACAGGTGGCCGCGCGCCTGAACATGCCGTCCCGCCGCCTGCGCGAACGCCTGGCCATGGCCGGCGTGCGCTTCAACGACCTGGTGACCGACTACCGCTGCCGGCTGGCCAAGGACCTGCTGCTGAACACCGACGAGCGCATCGAAGTGATTGTCGAGCGCACCGGATTCTCCGAACCGAGCACCTTCTACCGAGCGTTCAAGCGCTGGGTGGGGGATACCCCGGTGGAATTCCGCAGGAAGGGCAAGGGCTGAAACCCATTGGGGCAACTGCGTTGCCCCTTCGCGAATGAATTCGCCCCCACAAATTCAAGGCCTACCGATTGCGTGATGGCCAGCCTCAAGCCCCCAACAGGCTCTGGCCGCACACCCGCATCACCTGCCCGGTGAGGGCGCCGGAGCCGGGTTGGGCGAACCAGGCGACGGCTTCGGCCACGTCCTGGGGCAGGCCACCCTGGTTCATGGAGTTCATGCGCCGGCCGGCTTCGCGGAGGGTGAGGGGGATGGCGGCGGTCATCTGGGTTTCGATGAAGCCCGGCGCCACCGCATTGATGCTGATGCCTCGCCTGGCCAGCAGCGGCGCCCAGTTTTGCGCAAGACCGATGAGGCCCGCCTTGCTCAGCGCATAGTTGGTCTGGCCCAGGTTGCCGGCAATGCCGCTGATGGAGGCGATCAGCACCACGCGGCCGTTGTCGTGCAGCTTGCCGGCGTCCAGCAGGGCCTGGGTGAGCACCTGCGGGGCGTGCAGGTTGACGTTGATCACCGAGTTCCAGAACTCGTCGCTCATCTTGGCGAGGGTCTTGTCGCGGGTGATGCCGGCGTTGTGCACCAGGATGTCCACGCCCTCCGGCAGCGCGTCCACCAGTTGGCTGGCGGCGTCCTCGGCGGTGATGTCCAGGGCCACGCCACGGCCGCCCAGGCGCGCGGCCAGGCCGTCGAGGGCGTCTTTTGCCTGGGGCACGTCCAGCAGGATCACCTCGGCGCCGTCGCGGGCCAGGGTTTCCGCGATGGCGGCGCCGATGCCCCGGGAGGCGCCGGTGACCAGCGCGCGCTTGCCGGCCAGCGGGCGGGTCCAGTCCTGCACCTTTTCGGCACAGGCCGTCAGGCGCAGCACCTGGGCGGACACGTAGGCGCTCTTCGGCGAGAGGAAGAAGCGCAGTGCGCCTTCCAGCTGGTCCTCGGCACCCTGGCCGACGTAGATAAGCTGGACGCTGCCGCCGCGGCGGATTTCCTTGGCCAGCGAACGGGTGAAGCCTTCCAGGGATCGCTGCACGCTGGCGGCTACCAGGTCCTCGATGGCTTCCGGGGCGCGGGCCAGCACCACCACTTTGGGGCAGGTGCCCAGGTGTTTCAGGGCCGGCTGGAAGAAGTCGCGCAGCTCGATCAGTTGCTCGAAACGGGTCAGGCCGCTGGCATCGAAGAGCAGCGCCTTGAGCCTGGGGCCCTGCTCGGCGGTCCAGCGTGGCAGGCCGAAGCGGTCTTCCGCGTCCGCGAAGTTCTGGTCGGTGAGCCGGTTCAGCACGGCGCTGGCGGCCTCACCCAGGCTGCCGGAACCGCCGATCAGCAGGGCGCCATCCACCGGCCTTGCGCGGCCCGCCATCCAGCGCTCCAGGCGCACCGGCGCCGGCAGGCCGAGGGCGCCAACCAGGCGCCGGCCGGCGTTGGAGTTGGCGAAGGCGAGGTAACGGTCGTTCATGGCATGGCGCTCCTGCTGGTCAATCGAAAGTGGGCCCACTCTACGCAGAGGCAGGTTGTGCGCCACTGACCGCGCTGACCTGCCGGCCGGCAAGTCGGCCAATCCTGGCGTCTAGTCTTGTAGCCGACACTGCAACCTGCAAACCCTCATTGGAAGGAGTCATCATGGCCCAGCTTCGCCGGGTCGCCATCGTCGGCGGCAACCGCATCCCCTTCGCCCGCTCCAATACCGTCTACGCCACGGCCAGCAACCAGGACATGCTGACCAGCGCCCTCGAGGGCCTGGTGGAACGCTTCAATCTTCACGGCGTGCGCGTGGGCGAGTTCGCGGCGGGTGCGGTGCTCAAGCATTCCCGCGACTTCAACCTGGCGCGCGAATGCGTGCTGGGCTCGCGCCTGGCGCCGGAAACCCCGGCCTACGATATCCAGCAGGCCTGCGGTACCGGCCTGGAGGCGGCGATCCTGGTGGCCAACAAGATCGCCCTGGGGCAGATCGAGTGCGGCATCGCCGGCGGCGTGGACACCACCTCCGATGCGCCCATCGGCGTGCATGAGGAACTGCGCAAGATCCTGCTGGAGGCCAATCGCGGCAAGACCACCGGCGACAAGATCAAGGCCCTGCTGAAGGTGCGTCCGCGCCATCTGGCGCCGCACATTCCGCGCAACGGCGAGCCGCGCACGGGGCTGTCCATGGGCGAGCACTGCGAGCTGATGGCGCAGACCTGGGCCATCCCCCGCGATGAGCAGGACCAGCTCGCCGTGGCCAGCCACCGGAAGCTGGCGGCAGCCTATGCCGAAGGCTGGCAGAACGACCTGATGACCCCCTTCCGGGGCCTGAATCGCGACCAGAACCTGCGTCCGGACATCGACCCGGAGAAGCTGGCGAGCCTGAAGCCGGTGTTCGAGCGCGGCCCTCAGGGCACCCTGACGGCGGCCAACTCCACGCCCCTCACCGATGGCGCCTCGGTGGTGCTGCTGGCCAGCGAGGAATGGGCCCAGGCGCGCGGGTTGCCGATCCTCGCCTACTTCCGGGATGGCGAAGCGGCGGCGGTGGATTTTGTCGGCGGCAAGGAGGGATTGCTGATGGCGCCGGCCTATGCGGTGCCGCGCCTGCTCGCGCGCAATGGCCTGACGCTGCAGGATTTCGATTTCTATGAAGTTCACGAAGCTTTCGCCGCCCAGGTGCTTTGCACCCTCAAGGCCTGGGAGGACGCCGAGTACTGCAAGACCCGCCTTGGCCTGGACCAGCCGCTGGGCGCCATCGACCGCGAAAAGCTGAACGTCAAGGGCAGCTCCCTGGCCGCCGGCCACCCCTTCGCCGCCACGGGCGGGCGCATCGTCGCCAACCTCGCCAAGTTGCTGTCGGTGGCGGGCGAGGGGCGCGGGCTCATCTCGATTTGCGCCGCCGGTGGGCAAGGTGTGACCGCGATCCTCGAAAAGTAATCCAATACCCGTGGCTGCAAGTCATCGCAGACACTTGATGTAAGCAACTCCGTGATTTAGGGCGGCCCGCAATGTCGGGGCCGCCCTTTTTTTCGTGCGCGAAAGCTCCGGTGGTTCGCAGCAATTCGTAGCCCGTTCATGTAAGGAATGGTTGGCAGACACCGCCATTCCGCTGGCTAACCGAGCGCGCGCCTCGTATTTCAACAATCGATCAGCACACCCTCCCAAACGATCTTGACCTGATGCTGGCGCTCCAGGCGCACCGGGTCCCGGCCGGTGATGCTCCAGCCCTGTTCCAGCAGGGTGTCGATATGCCTGCGCATGGCGTGCAGGCTGCGCCGTTCCGCCGGCGCAGCACGGCGGCGCTTGAGCACCACCCATTGCCCGACCACGTACTCGATCCAGGGGGACTCGTTGCGCTCGGTCGGGGGCGGCCCTCGTCCCTTGAGGGCGGCTTCGGGCAGCAGCCTGGGGGCGTACAGCAGTCTGGAGTCAGCCATTGGAATGAACCTCCCTATTGCACGAGTGCATTCGGACGCATACCGGCGTCCTGGCCTGCAACTGGGTACGGCGCCGTTGCACCGGCTACGGAGCAACCGCCGTGCCAGAAACGCAGGGGCGCTCTGCAGCGAGGCCGGCGCGCGGGCGCTGGTGGCGGGCAAGGCTGCGAGTGGGGAATACCCCCGGAAGTGGGGCCACCCCCGCCCTGTGGGGGCGAGGGCTGGGATCAGGCGGCGCTGGCCGCCAGGGCCCGGCCGCGCAGGGAATAACGCTCGGCCATCACCGCGCAGACGATCAGCTGCATCTGGTGGTAAAGCATGATCGGCAGCAGGATCAGGCCCAGCGCCGGGCTGGCGCCGAAGATGATCGCGGCCATCGGCGCGCCGGCGGCCAGGGACTTCTTGGTGGCGCAGAACACCGCGGCGACTTCGTCTTCATGGTTGAAGCCCAGGCTCCGGGCGGAGCGGGTGGTCAGCCAGAGCATCAGGGCCAGCAGCAGGGCGCAGCCGACGAAGGCGACGATCAGGGTTTCCGGTCCTTGCTGCTGCCAGAGGCCGCCGGCCACCGAGTCGCTGAAGGAGGCGAACACCAGCAGCAGGATCACCAGCTTGTCGAAGATCCCGGTGTAGCGCTTGTAGCGGGCGAAGAACCTGCCCCACAGCGGGCGCAGCACCTGGCCGAGTACCAGCGGCAGGAGCAGCAGCAGGCTGAGGTCGAGCAGGGTCTGGCCGAGGTCGATGCCGCCGTTGGCATCGGCCACCAGGCTGATCAGCCAGGGCGTCAGGAACACCCCCAGCAGGCTCGACAGGCTGGCGTTGAGGATGGCCGCCGGCACGTTGCCGCCGGCGCTGCCGGTCAGGGCCACGGACGAGGAAATGGTCGAGGGCAGGGCGCAGAGATAGAAGAACCCCAGCATCAGCGCGGGCGGCACCTGGCCGCCCAGCAGCTTGTTCGCCACCAGCCAGAACAGCGGGAAGATGGCGAAGGTGAAGACCTGCACCATGACGTGCAGGCGCCAGTTACCCAGGCCCTTCCTGATCTGCTCGGTGGACAGGTTGATGCCGTGGAGGAAGAACACCAGGAACACCCCGGCGTTGATCAGGCTGCCGGCATGCAGGCTGCCGCCGTGCTTGCCGACGTCGGGGAACAGCCAGGCCAGGGTCACTGCCAGCAGCATGCCGCCGAGGAACCAGTCGGTGAACAGGCGTTTCAGGGGTTTGAGTGCTGACATGGGGCCTCCGGCATCGAGCGAACTTGTGGGCGGAGACTAGCGGGCGCAGAATCCGACCGTCTAACGACATGAGATCAACCTATGTCGCAAAACGGACAAGTCGACCTGCAACGCCAGATTCCCCGGCTCGAGCAATTGCCCCGACCCCTCTATGCCCGTGCGGAAAGCCTGCGCGCCGGTTCCTGGACGGCCCGTCACAGCCACGACTGGGTGCAGCTTTCCTACGCCATCAGTGGCGTGCTCGGCGTGCACACCGCCGAGGGCAGTTACTACGCGCCGCCGCACTGGGCGGTGTGGGTGCCGGCCGGGATGGAGCATGAGGTGGCGACTTCGGTGAACGCCGAGATGCGCAGTCTCTATGTGCGCCGCGATGCCAGCGCCTGGGCCCCGGAACATTGCCGGGTGCTGGAGGTGACGCCGCTGGCGCGCGAGCTGATCAAGGCCTTCTGTGAGCTGCCGGTGGAGTATCCCGAGGGCGACTGCGCCGAGGCGCGGCTGGCCGCCGTGCTGCTGGACCAGCTCCGCGCCTTGCCGGAGGCGGGCTTCTCCCTGCCGATGCCGGCCGAGCCCCGCCTGCTGCGGTTGTGCAGCGAACTGGTGGCGCAGCCTGACCTTGGTCTCAGCCTGGGGGAATGGGCGGCGCGCCTGAACACTTCGGAAAAGACCCTGACCCGCGCCTTCCAGCGCGAGACGGGGCTGAGCTTTCGCCAGTGGCGGCAACGCCTGCGCCTGCTGGCCGCCCTGCAGCCCCTGGAGGGCGGTGTCAGCGTCACCGAAGTGGCCCTGGCCAGCGGCTACGAATCACCCTCGGCCTTCATCGCCGCATTCAAGGGCCTGTTCGGGGTGACGCCCGGTGAGTTGTTCCGATAGATGCAGCCGAGGGATCGCCCCTACAGGCAGCCGCCCATGGTGCGCTATGCGATCGAGGCACTTCGTCGCAGCCTTTCACTGCGTGGATAGCCGCCGCTGCGCGCATGCCGTATAACGTCGGCCCATTCCCTCCTCTTCCGTGAAGGCACCTGCTGCACCTGCATGAAGACCCCGAAGCGCCTCGAGCCACTGCTGGAAGATGGCCTGATCGATGAAGTCCTGCGTCCGCTGATGAGCGGCAAGGAAGCCTCCGTGTATGTCGTGCGCTGCGGCAGCGAGCTGCGTTGCGCCAAGGTCTACAAGGAGGCCAACAAGCGCGGCTTCCGCCAGGCCGCCGAGTACCAGGAGGGCCGCAAGGTGCGCAACAGCCGTGACGCCCGCGCCATGGCCAAGGGCTCGAAGTACGGCCGCCGCGAGCGCGAGGAGTCCTGGCAGAACGCTGAGGTGTCGGCGCTGTTCCGCCTGGCCAATGCCGGCGTCCGGGTGCCCAAGCCTTATGACTTTCTCGATGGCGTGCTGCTGATGGAACTGGTCAGCGACGGCGAGGGCGATGCCGCCCCGCGCCTGAACGATGTCGACCTGACCCCCGAGGACGCCCGCCAATTCCATGCCTTCATGATCGGCGAGATCGTCAAGATGCTCTGCGCCGGCCTCGTGCATGGCGACCTGTCCGAGTTCAACGTGCTGCTCGATCCCTGCGGCCCGGTGATCATCGACCTGCCCCAGGCGGTGGACGCCGCCGGCAACAACCACGCCTTCCGCATGCTGGAACGTGATGTCGGCAACATGGCCGCCTACTTCGGGCAGTTCGCGCCCGAGTTGAAATACACCCGCTACGCCAAGGAGATGTGGGCCCGCTACGAGGAAGGCAGTCTGACCCCGGAGACCCGGCTCACCGGCCAGTTCGCCGAACCCGAGGACGCCGCTGATCTGGATGCGGTGATGCGCGAGATCAAGGCCGCCCTGGCCGAAGAAGCCCGTCGCCAGGCGCTGCTGGCCGGGCAGGACGAGCCGGCAGGGCGAGAAGAGCCCACGCCGCCGTGGATGCGCGCCTGAGTCGCACTTGACCTGTCCGGGACACCGCACGATCCTTGCTCATTGGTTTTTTCAGGAGATGGACAGATGCAAGGCCAAGCCGAAGTGGTGGAGTACCTGAAGGATCTGTTGCGCGGCGAACTGGCTGCCCGTGACCAGTACTTCCTGCATTCGCGGATGTATCAGGACTGGGGTTTCAACAAACTGTTCGAGCGCATCAACCACGAGATGGAAGAAGAAACCCAGCACGCCGATGCCTTGCTGCAGCGCATCCTCTTCCTCGAAGCCACCCCGGACATGCGCCCGCGGCCTATCCATCCCGGCAACACCGTACCGGACATGCTGCGCGCCGACCTCAAGCTGGAATACGAAGTACGCGCTGCGCTGAGCAAGGGCATCACTCTCTGCGAGAAGCACAAGGACTACATGAGCCGCGACATCCTCGTCGCCCAGCTCAAGGACACCGAAGAAGATCACGCCTACTGGCTGGAACAGCAGCTTGGCCTGATCGATCGCGTCGGCCTGGAGAACTACCTGCAGTCGCAGGCCTGATGGTTTCGGGGTGAAAGAAGGGCCGCGCTTGCGGCCCTTTTTCGTTGGGCGTCGTGCCGCGCCATTCGCGAATGAATTCGCCCCCACAAGGCCCCATACAGCCCGCCATAATTTTCCGCGGCATCTGTATCCATACATTTTGGCGCCCGGCTGCTAGCGTGTTGCTCTGTTCCCGGAGCACTCGCCATGTCTCTGCCGCACATTCTCCTGGCCTTGCTGGTCACCCTGATCTGGGGCGTCAACTTCGTGGTGATCAAGGTCGGACTGGAGGATTTTCCGCCGCTGCTGTTCTGCGCCCTGCGCTTCGCCCTTGCGGCGCTGCCCCTGCTGTTCCTGCGCGGGCCGATGCCGGCGCCGTTCTGGCGCATCGTGCAGATCGGCGTACTGCTGGGCGTGGTGAAGTTCGGCCTGCTTTTCGTGGGCATGCACATCGGCATGCCGGCCGGGCTGTCGTCGCTGGTACTGCAGAGCCAGGTGTTCTTCACCGTTCTGATCGCCGCCGTGTTCCTGGGCGAGCGCCCCAGCCGGCGTGGTCTGCTGGGGCTGCTTCTGGCTGCCTGCGGATTGGTGTTGATCGGCCTGGGCCGGCCGCTGGGGGACAGCCTGCTGGCGTTCATGCTGGTGATTGCCGCGGCGCTGGCCTGGGCCTTCGCGAACATCGCCACCAAGCGCAGCGGTGCGACGGACATGCTGCGGCTGATTTGCTGGGTCAGCCTGATCCCGCCGCTTCCCCTGCTGGCGCTTTCCTACTTCTTCGAAGGCCCTGAGGCCATCGCCACTGCCCTGAGTCATCCGAGCTGGGGGGGCATCGGCGCGCTGGTGTACATCGCTTTCCTCGCCACCACCGTGGGCTTCGGCCTGTGGAGTTTCCTGCTGCAACGCTACCCGGCCAGCCTGGTGACGCCCTTTGCCCTGGCGGTGCCCGTGTCCGGCCTGCTGGCCGGCTGGTTGTTGCTGGGCGAACAGCTCAGCGCCGCTGGCTGGGCGGCTTGCGCGCTGGTGTTCGTGGGGCTGGCGATCACCGTGTTGCCCAAGTCGGCAATCGATCGCGTGCTCAGTGGCAGCAACCGCCTGACGCCAAGTCCTTGAGGATCGGGCAGTCCGGGCGGTGGTCGCCCTGGCAGTGATCCACCAGCTCCTGCAGGGTGTCGCGCAGGCCGGCCAGTTCGGCGATCTTGCGGTTCAGCGCCTCGATATGGTCGCGGGCCAGGGCCTTCACGTCGGCACTGGCGCGCTGGCGGTCCTGCCAGAGCTGCAGCAGCCGGCCCACTTCCTCCAGTGAAAAGCCCAGGTCCCGCGAGCGCTTGATGAAGGCCAGGGTGTGCAGGTCCTGGCTGCTGTACTGGCGGTAGCCGCTGTCGCTGCGTCCCGCTTCCGGCAGCAGGCCAATGCCTTCGTAGTAGCGGATCATCTTCGCGGTCAGCCCGCTTTTCTTGGCGGCTTGGCCGATGTTCATTGGCGTTTCCTCGAATCATCTCGCAGGGTGGGCTTCAGCCCACGAAGGACTTCTCGGTGGGCTGAAGCCCACCCTACAAAACACGCTGCCACTCAATCATTCGGCTTCCAGGTTTTCAGCAGCAGGGCGTTGCTCACCACGCTGACGCTGGACAGCGCCATGGCCGCGCCCGCCACCACGGGGCTGAGCAGGCCGGCGGCGGCCAGGGGAATGCCGATCAGGTTGTAGATGAAGGCCCAGAACAGGTTCTGGCGGATCTTCGCATAGGTGCGCCGGGAGATATCCAGGGCCGCCGGCACCAGGCGCGGATCGCCGCGCATCAGGGTGATGCCGGCCGCGTGCATGGCCACGTCCGTGCCGCCACCCATGGCGATGCCGACGTCGGCCGCGGCCAGGGCAGGGGCGTCGTTGATGCCGTCGCCGACCATGGCGACCACGGCGCCATTGGCCTTGAGTTCAGCCACGGTGGCGGCCTTGTCCGCCGGCAGCACCTCGGCATGCACCGACTCGATGCCCAGCGCCTCTGCCACTACCCGCGCGCTGCCGCGGTTGTCGCCGGTGATCAGGTGGCTGCGGATGGCGCGCTGGCGCAGGGCTGCCACGGCGTCAGCCGCACCGTCCTTCAGGGTATCGCCGAAAGCGAACAGGCCCAGCACGCGGCGTTCCGGTTCCAGTTCCAGCAGCCAGGAGAGGGTGCGCCCTTCGGCTTCCCAGGCCTTGGCGGGATCGGCCAGGTCGCCGGGCGGGAGATGCTGCTCGTCCAGCAGGCGACGGTTGCCGAGGGCAAGCAGGCGGCCGTTCACCCGCCCCTGGATGCCGCGTCCGGCCAGGGCCTGGCTGGCGTCTACCGTGGGGGCTTCGAGGTTGCGTTCGGCGCAGGCGTCCAGCACCGCCCTGGCCAGCGGGTGCTCGCTGCCGCGCTGCAGGGCGCCGGCCAGTTGCAGCAGCTCGCCTTCGTCGCCATTGCGCGCCATCAGGTGGGCGATGCGCGGGCTGCCGGAGGTGAGGGTGCCGGTCTTGTCGAAGGCCACCGCTTGCACCGCGTGGGCGACTTCCAGGGCTTCGGCGTCCTTGATCAGGATGCCGTGACGCGCGGCGACGCCGGTGCCGGCCATGATCGCGGTGGGCGTGGCCAGGCCCAGGGCGCAGGGGCAGGCGATCACCAGCACGGCCACGGCGTTGATCAACGCGGTCTCGATGCCGGCGCCGGCCAGCAGCCAGCCCACCAGGGTGGCGAAGGCGATGAGCAGGACCGCCGGGACGAACACCTGGCTGACCTTGTCCACCAGTTTCTGGATCGGCGCCTTGGCGGCCTGGGCGTCTTCCACCAGGCGGATGATCCGCGCCAGCACGGTTTCGCCGCCCAGGGCCGTGGTGCGCACCAGCAGCCGGCCTTCGCCGTTGATCGCGCCGGCGGTGACGCGGTCGCCGGGCTGCTTCGGCACCGGCAGGCTTTCACCGCTGATCAGGGCTTCATCGGCGTGGCTCTGGCCCTCGCTGACTTCGCCGTCGGCCGGGAAGCGCTCGCCGGGCTTGACCACCAGCAGGTCGCCAAGTTGCAGGGCGGCGATGGCGACTTCTTCCTCGCGGCCTTCACGCAGGCGGGTGGCACGTTCCGGTCGCAGGGCCTCCAGGGCGCGGATGGCGGCACTGGTCTGGCGCTTGGCGCGGCTTTCCAGGTATTTGCCCAACAGCACCAGGGCGATCACCACCGCCGAGGCTTCGAAATACAGGTGCGGCATCTGGCCGGGTGGCGTCGCCCACCACTGGTAGAGGCTCAGGCCGTAGCCGGCGCTGGTGCCGATGGCCACCAGCAGGTCCATGTTGCCGGTGCCGGCCTTCACCGCCTTCCAGGCGGCGCGATAGAAGCGCGCACCGAGGATGAACTGCACCGGCGTCGCCAGGACGAACTGGACCCAGGCCGGCAGCATCCAGTGGCCGCCGAACCATTCCAGCAGCATGGGCACCACCAGCGGCAGGGCCAGGGCGAGGGCGAGCAGTACCGCCCAGCGCTCACGGCTCAGGCGGGCCTCGGCATCGTCGACGGAAGGCCGGGTTTCGTCCACCCGGCTGGCGCTGTAGCCGGCGCCTTCCACGGCGCGGATCAGGGCGGCGCTGTCCACCTGGCCGAACAGCTCCAGATGGGCGCGTTCGCTGGCCAGGTTCACGCTCACCTGCGCCACGCCAGGCACCTTGCGCAGCGCGCGTTCCACGCGGCCGGCGCAACTGGCGCAGGTCATGCCGCCGATGGCCAGTTCCAGGCGCTGGGCGGGAACCTGGTAGCCCGCCGCCTCGACGGCCGCCACCAGGGCCGGCAGGCTGTCGCCCGGAGCCTCGACGCGGGCCTGTTCAGTGGCCAGGTTGACGCTGGCGGTCTGCACGCCCGGCACCTTGGCCAGGGCGCGTTCGACCCGTCCAGCACAGCTGGCACAGGTCATTCCGCTGATGGGCAGATCGATGGAAATCGACTGGGTCATGGACTGATCCTCCTAATCTGCGGACTAGGATCAACCTTGACACACGGGTAAGGTCAAGCGCTCATTGCACCGCTGTGGTCGGCACCAGGTACAGGCCTTCCGTGCCCTGCGCGAGACGGTACTTGCGCACCTCGCCGGCCCCCAGGGTGATGGTCTGCTGGCGCAATTGTTCGATGCCCGGTTTGCAGCTCCCCGGTCCGAGCAGGCTGAGGCGGATCGATACCGGTCCCGGCGGCAGGTTGAAGGACACGATCTGCCCCTGCACCAGGCGCGCGGCCAACTGGTCTTCCAGGTAGAGGCCGACGTCGCAGGCGGTGGCCAGTTCGATGCGCTCGCGGGAGATGACCAGCACACCGTAGTCGACGGGCGGCTGGGCCTGGGCCAGCAAGGGCACGGCCAGAAGGGCCAGAAGGGCAGGGCGCAAGCCGTACATGGCGGGAATCTCTTGCGGGTGGACAGCACCATTCTAGTTCTGCGGCATGAACCCGTCGGTGCGGATGCAGGCGGCAAAAAGGCCTCTTGACCTTGCCACGGTGGGAAGGATGAGACTGACCCCAGTTTCCACTCCCAAGGAGAACGACCATGCAGGTATTCAAGGTTCAAGGCATGTCCTGCGGCCATTGCGTCCGCGCCATCACCCAGGCCGTGCAGGCCCGCGACCAGGCTGCCGAAGTGCAGGTGGACCTGGCGGCGGGTGAAGTCCGGGTCGCCAGCCGGCTGGCGCAAGAGCAGGTGCTGGAGGCGATTCGCGAAGAGGGTTATCAGGCCGAGACGGCCTGACGTCCGCTCCCTGTGGGAGATTTCAATCGCGAGTGAATTCGTTCCCACGGATGAGTGTCGGGGCTGCCGGATCAGTCCCAATCCTTCACCAGCCCGCGGAACAGCGCGTTCACCATGGGGGCGGCATCCGTCAGCGGGTCGAACAGCGTCGGGTCGCGGGTCCAGTCACTGAACAGGCCGACCATCAGGGCGTGCAGCGCCCGCGATGCCTGCAACGGCGTGATGCCCGGGCGCAGGCGTTCGCGGCAGAGGGGGCGCGCGAACAGGGCTTCGCAGAGCTGGATGAACTGGTCGACGAAGGCGTAATGGCGCTCTTCGGCCTCACGCAATTCCTCGGTGAATTCACAGCGGTGCAGCAGGATGTTGAAGATCCGCTGGCGCTGCTCGTCCCGCGCCAGATTGACGATGGCCTCCAGGTACAGGTCGCGTAGCGACAGCATCGGGTCCTGCCCGTTGCAGTCGCACAGGCGGTCGATCATCTGCTCCTGGGGCAGGCGCACCTGGGACAGCATTTCGTGGAACAGATGCGCCTTGTTCTGGAAGTGCCAGTAGACGGCGCCCCGGGTCACGCCGGCGGCACGGGCAATCTGCTCGAGGGAGGTGTGCGCCACGCCTTTTTCCAGGAACAGGTGTTCGGCTGCGATCAGGATCGCCCCGCGGGTTTTCTCTGCTTCTTCTTTGGTTCTGCGCATAGCAGTTGGGCCAATACTGTCTAGGCTTCTTGTTTGGGGGGCGGAGTTTACCGATTTTGGGCGGTAAACAATCACTTGCATACAAACGTGGATGTAGCGCTCCGCGCCCGATCTTTTGCCAGTTCGGCACCGTATGGAGACAGCTTATGCCGTTTGTTCGCAGCCTTCCCTTCAGCCTTGCACTAATCGTCGCAAGCGCCAGTTTTGCTGGCTCAGCGGGGGCCGCCGATGCCCCAGGCGGTGCACCGCCCGCCCCGGAAGTGATAGTGGAAACCGCCAGTGCCGCGCCGTTGCCGCTGGTCCTGGAGTACGCCGGGCGCACTGCGGGATATCGCGAGGTGGAAGTGCGGGCCCAGGTGAGCGGCATTCTCCAGCAGCGCACCTACACCGAAGGCAGCCGGGTGAAGCAGGGCGAGATCCTGTTCCGCATCGACCCGCGCACCTACGAAGCGGCCCTGGCGCGGGCCAAGGGTGCCCTGGCTCAGGAGCAGGCGCGCTACCGCCAGACCGAACGCGACCTGAAACGTACCCGTGAACTGCAGAAGAAGGGCTACGCCAGCGAAAGCGAACTGGACAACGCGATTTCCAACTTCGAGCAGAGCAAGGCCAACGTCGAAGCCGCCCAGGCCGAGGTGAAGGCGCGGCAGATCGACCTCGACTACACCACGGTGGAAGCGCCCATTTCCGGGATGACCAGCAAGGAAACCCGCTCCGAAGGCAGCCTCATCGTGGCCGGCGACCCCAACGGCAGCCTGCTGACCCAGCTCACCCAGCTCGATCCCATCTACGTCAACTTCGCCTACCCGGATACCGAGGCCGAGCGCCTGCGGGACGGCGTGAAGCAAGGCACGATCGAACTGCCCCCGGATGGCATGCTGAGCGCTGACCTCAAGTTCGGCGACGGTTCCACCTACCCGCTTTCCGGCCGCGTGGACTTCACCGACAGCTTCGTCAACACCGGTACCGGCACCGTCAGTGCCCGCGCCGTGGTGCCCAATCCTGAGCAGAAACTGCTGCCCGGCATGTTCGTGCGGGTCCTGGTGAAGGGCTTCACCCGTCCGCAGGCCATCACCGTGCCCGAACGCGCCCTGGCCCAGGGGCCACGCGGCACCTTCGTCTATGTGGTCGACAAGGACGGCATGGCGCGGGTGCGCCAGGTCAAGACTGGCGACACCCGCGACGGCCGCTGGGTGATCGAGTCCGGCGTTTCCGCCGGCGACCGCGTGATCGTCGAAGGCCTGCCCAAGGTACGCCCCGACTCGCCGGTGAAGGCGGTGGAGGCCAGCAAGGCCGACGCCGAACAAGCAGCCAAGCAATCTTGAGGAGCGCCCGCCGTGATCTCGCGCTTCTTCATCGACAGACCCGTCTTCGCTGCGGTGATCTCCATCGTCATCGTACTCGCCGGCCTGGCCGCCATGCGCGCACTGCCGATCGCCCAGTACCCTGAAATCCTTCCGCCCCAGGTGTCGGTCAGCGCCGTCTACCCCGGCGCCAGTTCGCAGGTGATCGCGGAAACCGTGGCCGCGCCCCTGGAGCAGGAAATCAACGGCGTGGAGGGCATGATCTACCAGCTGTCCAACTCCGACAGCAGCGGCGCCATGAGCCTGACGGTGTACTTCGAGGTGGGCCGCGACCCCGACCAGGCCACCATCGACGTCAACAACAAGGTCCAGGCCGCGCTCGCCAAGCTGCCCGAAGAGGTGCGCCGGCAGGGCGTGAAGGTGGAGAAGAAATCCTCCGACATCCTCCAGGTGGTCACCCTCTATTCGCCGGACAATTCCCGCGATCCGATCTTCATCAGCAACTACGCGCTGATCAACGTGATCGACGAGCTGAAGCGGATTCCCGGCGTCGGCGATGCCAGCCAGTTCGGCTCCAAGGATTACTCCATGCGCATCTGGCTGCGCCCGGACAAGCTGGCGCAGTACGACCTCACCCCGACCGACGTGGTCAACGCCATCCGCGAGCAGAACTCCCAGTTCGCCGCTGGCAGCTTCGGCCAGCAACCTTTGAACCAGCCCCAGGACTTCACCTACACGGTGACCACCCAGGGCCGTTTCACCGATCCCAAGGAGTTCGAGAGCGTCATCCTGCGTTCCGACGCCACCGGCGCCAGCCTGCTGCTCAAGGATGTGGCGCGGGTGGAACTGGGGGCCCAGGACTACTCTCTGATGACCTCCCTCAACGGCCAGCAGAACGCCGCCTTCGGCATCTACCTGCAACCGGGTGCCAACGCGCTGGACACTGCCGATGCGGTGAAGTCAACCATGGAGCAGCTGGCCAAGCGCTTCCCCGAGGGCATCGCCTACAAGATCCCCTACGACACCACCAAATTCGTCCAGGTCTCCATCGAGGAAGTGATCAAGACCTTTTTCGAAGCCCTGCTGCTGGTGGTGCTGGTAGTGTTCATCTTCCTGCAGAACTGGCGCGCCACCCTGATCCCGGTGCTGGCGATCCCCGTGTCCCTGGTGGGCACCTTCGCCGGCATGTACATGCTCGGATTCTCCATCAACCTGCTGACGCTGTTCGGCATGGTGCTGGCCATCGGCATCGTGGTGGACGACGCCATCGTGGTGATCGAGAACGTCGAACGGGTGATGTCGACCAAGAAGATCGGCCCGCGCGAAGCGGCCATCGAGGCCATGGAGGAGGTGACCGGGCCGATCATCGCCATCGTGCTGGTGCTCTGTGCGGTGTTCATCCCGGTGGGCTTCCTCGGCGGCCTGGCGGGGCAGATGTACCAGCAGTTCGCGATCACCATTGCGGTATCGGTGGTGATTTCCGGCATCGTCGCGCTGACCCTGTCGCCGGCCCTCTGCGCCCTGATGCTCAAGCCCACCCATGGAGAGCCGGCGGCGCCGTTCCGCTGGTTCAACAGCTTCTTCGAGCGCATGACCAATGGCTATGGCGCCGGGGTGCAGTTCTTCCTCAAGCGTTCGCTGATTGGCCTGGCGCTGTTCGGCGGGATGATCGCACTGCTGGTCATCCTCTTCGGGCGGGTGCCCGGCGCGCTGGTGCCGGACGAGGACCAGGGCTATGTGCTCAACGCCTACTTCCTGCCGCCAGCGGCGTCGCTGACCCGCACCGAAGAACTCACCAGCGCGGTCACCGAGGAACTGATGAAGCACCCGGCGGTGCAGGACGTGGTCACCTTCGCCGGTTTCGACATCCTCACCTTCGGTACCCGCAGCAACGCCGGGGTGTCCTTCGTGCCGCTGAAGGACTGGAGCGAGCGCACCACGGCGGAACTTGATGCGCGCAACCTGACGCGCACCTTCATGCAGATGGGCGCCGGGCAGAAGGACGGCATCGTGATGTCGTTCAACCCGCCGCCGATCACCGGCATGAGCACCACCGGCGGCTTCGAGTCCTATATCCAGGATCGCAGCGGCGGCACCGTGCAGCAGCTGGAAGCCGTGGTGCAGAAGTTCGTCGCCGCGGCCGCCAAGCGGCCCGAGCTGGCGGGGGTGAACACCACCTTCAACGCCAACGTGCCGCAGTACTACATCGACCTCGACCGCACCAAGGCGCGTGCCCTGGGGGTGGCGATCAACGATGTATTCACCGCCATGCAATCCACCTTCGGCAGCTACTACGTCAACGACTTCACCCTCTACGGGCGCACCTGGCAGGTGAGCCTGCAGTCCGAGCCGGAGTTCCGCCGCAAGCCGGATGACCTCAGCCAGGTCTACGTGCGCTCGGCCTCCGACGACCTGGTGCCGCTGTCCTCGCTGGTGCGGGTGGAACGCATCCTCGGCCCGGATTCCTACGCGCGCTTCAACGTCTACCCGGCGGCCAAGGTGCTGGGCGGGCCGGCGCCGGGCTACAGTTCGGGGCAGGCACTGGAGGCGATGCAGGAGGTGGCCAACGAGGTGCTGGGCGAGGACTACAGCCTCGGCTGGATCGGTTCCGCCTACCAGGAACTCGCGTCACACGGCTCCGGCAGCACCGCATTCGTCTTCGGCCTGATCATGGTGTTCCTCATCCTTGCCGCCCAGTACGAACGCTGGACCCTGCCGCTGGCGGTGGTCACCGCGGTGCCCTTCGCGGTGTTCGGCGCCATCCTCGCGGTGTGGCTGCGGGGCATCCAGAACGACGTGTACTTCCAGGTCGGCCTGGTGACCCTGATCGGCCTCGGGGCGAAGAACGCCATCCTCATCGTCGAGTTCGCCGTACTCTGCCGCGAACAGGGCATGGGACCGGTGCAGGCGGCGCTGGAGGCGGCCAAGCTGCGTTTCCGCCCGATCGTGATGACCTCCCTGGCCTTCATCCTCGGTTGCGTGCCGCTGGCCATCAGCTCCGGCGCGGGCTCGGCCAGCCGCCATTCCATCGGCACCGGGGTGATCGGCGGAATGCTCGCCGCCACCGTGCTGGCGACCTTCCTCATTCCCATGTTCTTCATGCTGGTGGAAAAGGCTTCGGACTGGCTGGAGAGCGGGAAGGCGCCCAAGACTCCCAAGGCCGAGGAGGTCCACGAGGGCTAGGGGCCTGAAGATAATTAATTGTGGGGGCGAATTCATTCGCGAAGGCCCCGTAGGTTGGTCCGAGGAACGAGGCCCAACACAGCCGGGCAAGTCCGCTGCGTTGGGTTTCGCAAGCTCGCGGAGCGCCGCCCGCCCCAACCTGTATCCACAGAACAGTGAAATCCCCTGTTAGTATCTGGCGCCTGATCCGCAATGGATGGCGCCCGATATCACCATGACCTTCCGCATTCTCCTGCTCCTTGGCGCCCTCAGCGCTTTCGGCCCGATGGCCATCGACTTCTACCTGCCCAGCTTCCCCGCCCTGGCGAAGGCGTTCGTCACCGATGTGGAGCATGTGCAGCTGACCCTTGCGTCCTACTTCATCGGCCTGGCGTTCGGTCAGCTGATCTATGGCCCGCTGGCGGACCGTTTCGGCCGCCGCCCGCCGCTGCTGTTGGGCGTGACCATCTTCACCCTGGCGTCGGTGGCCTGTGCCCTGGCGCCCAGCCTTGAATGGCTGATCGGTGCACGCTTCGTCCAGGCGCTGGGCGGTTGCGCCGGGATGGTGGTGTCGCGGGCGGTGGTGCGCGACCTCTGCGACCCGATCGCGTCGGCCAAGGCGTTCTCGCAACTGATGCTGGTGATGGGGCTGGCGCCGATCCTGGCACCGCTGGGCGGTGGCCTGCTGCTGGAACTGTTCGGCTGGCAATCGATCTTCTGGGGGCTGACCCTGTTCAGCGTGCTGGTGCTGCTGGGCCTTGCCGCCTGGCTGCCGGAAACCCTGTCCAACGACATGCCGCGTGCGCCCTTGAATGGTGCCCTCGGGCAGTACCGGCGGTTGTTCGGCGACCGGCATTTCCTCGCCTATGGCATGACCGGCGGCTTCGCCATCGCCGGAATGTTCGCCTACATCGCCGGCTCGCCCTTCGTCTTCATCCAGCTCTATGGCGTGCCGCCGGAACATTACGGCTGGCTGTTCGGCTCCAACGCGGCGGGCTTCATCCTCGTCGCGCAGGTGAACGCCTTCCTGCTGCGCCATCGTGGGCCGGCCTTCTGGATGCGGCGGGTGGTCGGGTTCTACCTGGCGTGCGCGCTGGCATTGCTGGCGGTGTCCAGCCTGCATACCGAGGCACTGTGGCCGCTGCTGCTGCCTTTGTTCGGCTGCATCGCCAGCCTGGGTTGCATCCTGCCCAATGCCTCGGCCTGCGCCATGGCCGGCCAGGGCCAGAACGCTGGCAGCGCCTCCGCGTTGATGGGCTGTCTGCAGTTTGCCGTGGCGGCGGGGGCCGCCGCGCTGGTGGGGGGGCTGCACGATGGCAGCGCCATGCCCCTGGCCCTGGTCATCAGCCTGTGCGGCTGCGCGGCAGTGGCCTGCTCGCTGGTGACAAGGCGCCTCGACCGCAGCGGCCCGGCGCCCCTGGGCTGACTCGCCTGGCGTCTAGCCCGGTTCCCCGCTGCCTGATTGGCCTTCGGCCGCGCGCCGGCCGAGGCTGTCCAGCAACGCCTGGTATCGGCTTTCGCTCTGGCGAAGCGCGTCCCGCGCGGACTTCAGGGCGCTGAAGTCGATGTCCACGCAGTACAGCTCCAGCTGGTTGTGCAGGTTGCGCAGCAGCAGGTGGCTGGAGAACACCGTCACCGGGCTGCCGTCACGGCGTTGCAGGGTCAGCTCGCTGGCGGGGATCGCCGTGCCGCCGATCAGCCAGTTGTTGATGTCGGCAATCACCTGGTCGCGCATGGCTGGCGGGACGATCAGTTCTTCCAGGCGGCGGCCCATGGCCTGATCCACCGAGTAGCCGTAGAGCTGCTCGCTGGCGCGGTTCCAGTAGATCACCCGACGCTGGCGGTCGTAGCCCTGCACGGCGATGCGCGGGGTCTGCTCGAACAGCTGGCGAAAGCGCAGTTCGCTGGCGCGCAAGGCTTCTTCGTCGCGTTTCTGGGCGCTGATGTCCTGCACCGTGCCGAAGGCGCGGCCGTCGGGCTGGGCTTCACCGCGTAGGGCCAGCCAGACCGGTGGTTGGTCGCTGGGCCGGTTCAGGCGGGCGTTTACCGTCAATGCGGCGCCATGAAGAATCAGCGATTCCAGCGCGCGCTGCACGGCGTTGCGGTCGGCGGGGTGAATGCAATTGAGCAGGCCGTCGACGCTGTCTTCGCCTCCGCTGCCGAGGATGCGCTGGGCGCCGGGGCTCCAGGAGAAACCGCGGTCGTATTCCCAGTTGCCGAGGGTGGCGTCGCGCTGGGCCTGCTCCAGTTGCAGGCTGGTACGCCGCAGCCCCTGGCGCAAGCGCTCGCGCCCCATGCGGTGGCGGCGTTCGAGGAAGAAGATCAGCACGGCGCTGAGCAGGATGAGTCCGAAGGTGCCGAGCGGCCCGGTTCCCCAGGCCAGCAGCCAGGCGCCTGCGCATGACAGGTAGAGGCCCGCGAGAATGGCGGGCCGGGCGAGGGTGGGATGCATCCTGAACCCCGGTGGAGAAGAGTCGATGCGGTGCGGCCGACCGCTGGCAAAACCAGGAAAATTCTAATCTCTTCGCACTCGCGTACCAGACCGTTCGCCCGCGCATCTGCTCGCCGGTCAGGGGCCGTCGTACCGGGAAATGCTTTTTCCAGCCAGCGCTGCTGTTCGAGGCTGTCCGGGTCTTGCGCATCCGGGCGGGATGGGCCCCTGTCCGGTTATTTCGCAGACAGGAAAAATCGGCTAGAAAGCGAAGGCCTTTCAATGGAGATTTGAAAATGCTGCGCCTCGACGATCTCGCCCTGTTTGTCAGCACCGCCGACCACGGCAGCCTCTCGGCCGCTGCCCGCAAGCGCGACGTCTCGCCCGCCGTGGCCAGCGCCGCGCTCAAGCGCCTGGAGCAGCAGCTCGACACCCGCCTGTTCGTGCGCTCCACCCGCAGCCTGCGCCTGACCCCGGAAGGCGAGCAGTTCCTGGCCCATGCGCGAAGCGCCCTGGAGAGCCTCACCGAGGGGCAGCGGCAACTGGCCGGTGGCCGCGAGGACATCGCCGGCATGCTGCAGCTTTCCGCCCCGTCGGATTTCGGCCGCAATGTGCTGTTGCCCTGGCTCGACGATTTCCAGCGCGAGCATCCGCGCCTGGGCATTCGTCTGCACCTCAGCGACAGCGTCGCCGACCTGTTCCGCCAGGCGGTGGACATCGCCATCCGCTACGGCGAACCGGAAGACTCCAGTCTGGTGGCGCTGCCCCTGGTGCCCGGCAACCGCCGCGTGCTCTGTGCCGCGCCGGCTTATCTGGAGCGCCACGGTCGTCCGCACCGCCTCGAAGAGCTCAGCGGCCACAACTGCCTGCTTTATCAGCTGGGAGGTCGTGTCCACGACCGCTGGACCGTCAGCGATGGCCGGCGCGAGCAGGTGGTGACGGTGACCGGCAACCGCGTCTGCGACGATGCCGATGTGGTGCGGCGCTGGGCGCTTTCGGGGCAGGGAATCATCTACAAGTCCTGGCTGGATGTGGCCGATGACGTCCGCGCCGGACGCCTGGAGCTGGTGCTGCCGCAGTACCTCGGCCAAGCCACGCCACTGAACCTGATCTGCGCCCACCGCGCCCAGCTCAGCAAGCCGGTGCGCCTGCTCCGCGAGTTCGTCCAGGCGCGCTGTGCCAGGCTGCTCGTCGGCGCGCCCTGGAGTTGAGTGCCGGGCGCGGCAAGATTGGCGTCTGAACGTCGAATTGCGCGTAACCCAGGTTCCGCTATCGTCTGGACAAGCCGTGGCCGCATTGAGGTTCCCGTGGCTGACCCGATCTCGACCTGTCTGATCCCAGCCGGGCCCGCGCCCGGCCCCAGTCGTTGGAGACTCGACTGATGCCTCGCTTGCGCGAGCCTGGAAGCTTCCTGCCAACCCTGCTGCTGGTGTTCTCCGGCTACCTGCTGCTGGCCGGGGGGGGCCGTCTGGCTGTCGCGCCAGCCCGGTAGCATCGCCACCCTCTGGTACGCCAACGCCTTCGCCGTGGCGCTGCTCTGGGACCAGCCCCAGCGCCGCTGGCCGCCCTTGCTGGCGGCGGCGATGCTGGCCGACGTGCTGGCCAACCTGACCTTTGGCGGTTCCCTTGCCGCAGCGGTCGGCTTCGTCCTGCCGAACCTGCTGGAGATCACGCTTGCGGCCGCCCTGCTGCGGGTCAGCGGCGCCGCATTACGGATGAACGAAAGTCCGGGCGCCTTCCTCCAGTTCATCTTCTTCGGCGCCCTGCTGCCGCCGCTGGCCAGTGCCAGCCTGGGGGCGAGCATCCTCGCCTGGCAGGGCACGGGCTCCTTCGAGCGTGGCTGGATGTATTGGGTCGAGGGCGCCATGCTCGGCGCCGTTTCGGTGCTGCCCCTGGCCGTGTGGATACGCCAGCGGGGCTTGTGGGAAATCCTCGGCGAGCGGCGCCGGCGCGAACTGCTGCTGTATGGCGGCGTGGTGCTACTGGGCACCCCTTTCGTCTTGTTGCTGTTGCCGTTCCCCTTCGTCTACCTGTCCTTGCCGCTGATGATCGCGGCAGTCCGCCTGACCTTCGCCAGCACCGCACTGCTGGTGGCGCTGACCTCGGTGAGCGGTGGGCTGATCATCGCCCTCGGCCTGCTCGAAACGCTGGAGCTGGAGAAGGGCTGGCACGACCTGCTGGTCTACCTGCCGCTGCTGCTGTCGTTACTGCCGGCCCTGCTGCTGGCCTCGTCGGTGGAGCAACTGCGCAAGCGTCGCCGCGAACTGGCGGCCAGTGAAACGCGCTTTCGCGATGCCATGGATCACTCTGCCATCGGCATGGCCCTGGTGGGGCTGGATGGCCGCTGGCAACGGGTCAACCACGCGCTCTGCGAAATGCTTGGGTATGAAGAAACAGAACTCCTGGCGCTGAACTTCCGGGACGTCACCCTCCCGGACGACCTTGCCGGTGATCTGGAACTGGTGCAGGACGTCATCGCCGGTCGCCGCCAGAGCTTTCGCCTGGAGAAGCGCTACCGGCACAAGGGCGGGCGGGAAATCTGGGGCCTGCTGGCGGTGTCGCTGGTGCGCGACCACGATGGGGAACCGCTGTACTTCATCGCCCAGATCGAAGACATCGATCGTCGCAAGCGTGCCGAAGAGCGTGAAGCGGCACTGGCTCGGCGTTACTCGCTGGCCACCGAGGCCAGCGGCGTTGGCGTCTGGGAATGGGACCTGGTCAGCGACCGCCTGCTCTGGGATGAGGGCATGTACCGCCTGTATGGTCGTGCGGCGGGGGACGAACTCTATTACGCCGACTGGCGCGCCCACCTGCACCCGGATGACGCCACCCGTGCCGAGCGCGAAGTGCTGGCGGCCCGGGATGGCAGCCGGCGCCTGGACATCGAGTTCCGGATCCGCCGCGGCGACGGCAGCCAGCGCGTGTTCAAGGGCCACGCCCACCTGATCCGCGATGCCCAGGGTCGGCCCTTGCGCATGGTCGGCACCAACTGGGACGTCAGCGAACTGCGCCAGCTCGCCGAGCGCCTGCGCGACGAGCGTGAGCGCCTGCAGGTGACCCTCGATGCCATCGGTGACGCAGTCATCACCACCGACCTGGATGGCCGGGTCAGCTTCCTCAACCCGGTGGCCGAACGCCTCAGTGGCTGGTGCAGCGACGAGGCCCGGGGCCTGCCCATCGAACAGGTGCTGCTGCTGGAGGGCGAAGATGGCCGCCTGCTGCCCAATCCGGTGCGCGACTGCCTGGAACAGGGCAGCGCCGCCAGCCTCCAGGGCCTGGCATCGTTACACCACCCGGCCGGCGGCCTGATCGCGTTGCGTGGCCAGGCTGCGCCCATGCGTGCGGGCGATGGAACCCTGCTGGGCAGCGTGCTGGTGCTCACCGATGTCAGCGAAGCCAGGGCCATGCAGAAGCACCTGCGCTATGCCGCCACCCATGACGCCCTGACCGGCCTGCTCAACCGCTCGGCCTTCGAGGACGCCCTGGCCGAAAGCTGCCGCGACGTACTGCAGAACGACGGCAACAGCGTGCTCTGTTTCATCGACCTGGACCGCTTCAAGCAGGTCAACGACAGCGCCGGCCACGCTGCCGGGGATGAGATGCTGCGCCAGCTCGCCAGGCTGATGCAGGCCCAGGTGCGCGCCGGCGACCAGCTTGCGCGGCTGGGTGGCGACGAGTTCGCGCTGATCCTGCGCAGTTGCCCGCTGCCCCAGGCGGAACAACTGGCGGCGCGGCTCATCCAGCAGATCCAGGGCCTGACGCTGACCTGGGAAGGGCAGGAATTCCGCGTCGGTGCCAGCGTCGGCATCGCCTGCATCCACAGCGCTAACGCGCAGCCTGCAGAGCTTCTGAAACAGGCTGATACAGCTTGCTACCGGGCCAAACACGCAGGTCGGGGTCAATTCGCTGTCGAACATCGCTGAGACCGTTGGGCGCCCTCGAATGACAGTCATCGGGGCCTGACCTAGGCTCCATTGTCATGGCGCTGAATGAGAACGCCTTGCAATGTCTTGTGCATTTCAATGTATCAATCGAGGTCAATACCATGCGTAAGCTCATCCTACTTTCCCTGGCCCTTGTCAGCCCGCTGACCTTCGCCAAGACCGAATGCACCAGCGCCGACAAGGCAACCTGGCAAGACCAGACCAAGTTCCAGGACGATCTCAAGGCCCAGGGTTACGACATCAAGAAGTTCAAGGTCACCGAAGGCAACTGCTACGAGATCTATGGCTGGGACAAGGACAAGCGCAAGGTCGAGATCTACTTCAACCCGGTAGACGGCAAGGTGGTCAAGCAGGAGATCGAGGACTAAACCGTGAGCGCCGAGACCGTTCGCCTCTGGGACCCGGTGGTGCGGATCGGCCACTGGTCCCTGGTGGCCGCCTTCATCGGTGACTACTTCCTCAACGAGGCGGGTGACGGCTGGCACCGCTGGCTTGGCTATTACGCCGTGGCGGTGGTGCTGGTGCGCCTGGTCTGGGGCTTCGTCGGCCCCGGGCCTGCGCGCTGGGCGGACTTCTGGCCGCAACCGGCGCGCCTGGCGGCCCACGCCAGGGCGCTGCTGACAGGTGGCCACATGCACCGCATGGGCCACTCGCCCTTGGGCGGCCTGGTGATGATCCTCATGCTGCTGCTGATGGCCGGCCTGGGCGTCACCGGCTTCCTGATGGAAGAAGTCGACTACTTCTGGGGCGAGGACCTGCCCCGGGATATCCACGTCTTCATGGCCGACAGCCTGTTCTGGCTGGCCTGCCTGCATGTTGCCGCCTCGGTAGTGGAAAGCCTGCGCATGCGCGAGAACCTGCCCTGGTCGATGGTGACGGGGCGGCGCAAGGCGATGCACGATTAAGGGCCGCATCGCGGCCCTTTTCATCGGTATTTTCTGGGTCGCACCGATCTGTGGGAGCGAACTTGTTCGCGAATGAATTCGCACACAGGGCTATCCGTCTTTCCTTGACTCCCGGGTCAAGTTAGAATGCGCGCCGTCGCCGGCCAGGGGGCCGCGACATGGGTTCCCTCACCCCATCGGCAAAAAGGATGCACATCACCATGCCCGCAGCTTCTCCCACGGTCTGGCGCCCGGCGCTGACCGGCCTGATCGCCTTCCACATCCTGATCATCATCGCCAGCAACTACCTGGTGCAGCTGCCGATCACCCTGTTCGGCTGGCACACCACCTGGGGCGCGTTCAGTTTTCCCTTCATCTTCCTGGCCACCGACCTCACCGTTCGCCTGATGGGCAAGCAGGCTGCGCGCCGGGTCATCGCGCGGGTCATGGTCCCGGCGCTGCTGGCCTCCTATGTGGTCTCGGTGCTGTTCCAGGAGGCGGCCTTCCGGGGCTTCGCCGCCCTTGGCGAATTCAACCTCTTCGTCGCCCGCATCTCCCTGGCCAGTTTCCTCGCCTACGTGCTGGGCCAGGTGCTGGATATCCAGGTCTTCGACCGCCTGCGGAAAATGCGCCAGTGGTGGATCGCCCCGGCGGCCTCGACCATCGCCGGTAACCTGCTGGACACCTTCGCCTTCTTCTCCGTGGCCTTCTGGCGCAGCGACAACCCCTTCATGGCGGCGAACTGGGTGGAAATCGCCACCGTGGACTACGGCGTCAAGCTGGCCATCAGCCTGGTGCTCTTCGTGCCGCTCTACGGCGTGCTGCTGGGCGGCATCCTGCGGTTGCTGACGCCGCGCGCGGCACCTTCGTCGTAGGAAACGCCCGATCCCGTAGGGGCGCCATGCGCACCAGCGGTTCGACAGGGTGTCGAAGCCGGCACACGTAGCGCACCCGAATTCAGCGGCTGCCTTATTTGATCAGCCGCGCATCCAGACTGTTCTGCGCGAGGCGTCTGGCCTGGTCTTCGGTCATGCCCAGGTGCTCGTGCAGGGCAGCGAAGTTCTCCGTGACATAGCCGCCGAAGTACGCCGGATCGTCGGAGTTCACCGTGACCTTCACGCCGCGCTCCAGCATCTCGAGGATGTTGTGCTGGCGCATGTGTTCGAACACGCAGAGCTTGATGTTGGACAGCGGGCAGACGGTGAGTGGAATCTGCTCGTCGATGATGCGCTGCATCAGCCGTTCGTCCTCGATGGCGCGCACACCGTGATCGATACGCTCGATCTTGAGCAGGTCCAGGGCTTCCCAGATGTATTCCGGCGGGCCTTCCTCGCCGGCATGGGCGACGGTGAGGAAGCCCTCGGCACGGGCGCGGTCGAACACCCGCTGGAACTTGCTCGGCGGATGGCCTTTTTCCGAACTGTCCAGGCCGACGGCGATGAAGGCGTCGCGAAAGGGCAGGGCCTGGTCGAGGGTTTTCTGCGCCTCTTCTTCGGGCAGGTGACGCAGGAAGCTGAGGATCAGTCCGGAGCTGATGCCCAGTTGCTCGCGGCCATCTTCCAGGGCCTGGCGGATGCCGGAGAGCACCACTTCGAAGGGAATGCCGCGATCGGTGTGGGTCTGCGGGTCGAAGAAGGGCTCGGTGTGGATCACGTTCTGCGCCTTGCAGCGCTCCAGGTAGGCCCAGGTCAGGTCGTAGAAGTCCTGCTCGGTGCGCAGTACGTCAGCACCGGCGTAGTAGAGGTCGAGGAATTCCTGCAGGTTGTTGAAGGCGTACGCCTTGCGCAGGGTTTCCACATCGGCCCATGGCAGCGCCACCTTGTTGCGTTCGGCCAGGGCGAACAGCAATTCGGGTTCCAGCGAACCCTCCAGGTGCAGGTGCAGCTCGGCCTTGGGCAGGGCATTCAGCCATTCGTGCATGGTGGGGGTCTCTTCTTCGGGCGGTATGGCGGAAAGTTTACCTGCTGTTCGGGCGGATTCATTCGCCACGCACGGGCGCACGCCATTTGACTGGTTCTGCTGGTTTTTTGATCAGTCTTGCGCAAGGCTCGCCAGCGCTGGGCTGCGGCGGATATTCCCAAGCCTATCCACAATCTTTTCCCCGCTGGACGTGGACAACGGCTGGCCTGCCAAGCGCTTGCTGCACTGTATGGGGGCGTGGAGGAATGCACCGCAAATCAGATGCTTATCTATGGTGCAGGGGATAAGCCGGGTACCGGGCAAAAAGTGAACAATTCTCGCCAAGCCGCGCCGCTGCGGCGTTCCAGGCAAGAACCCACGAGTTATCCACAGCGGGTTCCACAGAAAATGTGGGTGGTATTCAGAGCCGCTTTATTTGCAGCCGGCCCCGGCTGATGTCCCGCAGCAGCTGCTCCAGCCCGGCGATCCGGACTTCGGGGAGCGCCAGCACCAGCTCCGCGCCTTCGGCATCGAAGGCTTCACTTTCCACCAGTGCCTCGAACTCGCCCAGGCGCGCCTTGAGCAGGGGCAGTTCGGCGAAGCCGGGGTGGCAGCTGATGCGGCTGCGGGCCACCAGCTCCACACGCTCGCCACCTTGCAGGCATTTGGCGGCGCTGCCGCCGTAGGCGCGGGCGAGGCCGCCGGTGCCGAGCTGGATGCCGCCGTAATAGCGGATCACCAGCACCGCCACCTGGTCGCAGTCCTGGCCTTCGATCGCCGCGAGGATCGGGCGGCCGGCGGTGCCGCCGGGTTCGCCGTCGTCACTGAAACGGTACTGGTTGCCCAGCTTCCAGGCCCAGCAGTTGTGCGAGGCGCCAGGCTCCGACCGGCGTGCGATGAACGCCTGCGCTTCTTCGACGCTGGCCACCTGCGCGGCATGGGCGATGAAGCGGCTCTTCTTGATCTCTTCGCGGTACTCGGCGGGAGCGGACAGGGTGAATGGCATCAGGTAGTCGCGGGGGGAGTCAGGCCGCAGCCCTTGAGGATGATCTGGATGAGGTTCTGCGTGGCCGCTTCGAAATCGTCCCTGGTCAGCCGTTTGCGGCCGGTGACGCGGCAGATCTGGTTGTTGAAGTCGGCGTAGTGCTGGGTGCTGCTCCAGAGCAGGAAGATCAGGTTAACCGGGTCTACCGGGTCCATCTTGCCGGCGGCGATCCAGGCTTCGAACACCGCGGCGCGTCCCTTGAACCAGGCGCGGTAGTCCTGACCGAAGTGGGCTTCCAGGCAACTGCCGCCACTGATGATTTCCATGGCGAAGATCTTCGAGGCCAGCGGGTGGCGGCGGGAGAACTCCATCTTGGCGCGGATGTAGCGGGCCAGCGCCTCGGCCGGGTCGTCTTCGGCGGTGAGGGTGTTGAAGGCGCTGTCCCAGAGTTCCAGGTGGTTGCTCAGTACGGCGATGTACAGGCCCAGCTTGTTGCTGAAGTAGTAGTGCAGGTTGGCCTTGGGCAGCCCGGCGCGCAGGGCGATGGTATTCATGCTGGTGCCCTTGAAACCGTGGCGGGCGAACTCCTCCTCCGCGGCGGCGAGGATCAGCTCTTCGTTTTTCTGACGAATGCGGCCGGCGGGCTTGGCGGCAGAGTTCGGGCTGTGGGCGGGCACCAGTGAGGTCATGGGCTTCCTGATTCTTGTCGGACTTGGCGACTGCACTGATAACCCACTGCCTGCGCCGTTACAAGCTGAGAGGCGAGAAAATCCGATGTACCGGTCAGCTTTTTCTGCAGCCAGGGTGGATGGCGCTTTGCACATCCACCAACCGGGTTGGGTCAATCGACGATGGTGGATCGATGAAGCGTGATCCATCCAGGACCCGGCTCCTCAACTGGTTGCGGCCAGTGCTTCCAGAAAACTCTCCAGCACCAGGTGTGGCCGGCGGCCCTTGCGGGTTACCGAAGAGAGCGACAGGTCGTAGAAGCGCGTCGCCGGTTTCAGCGCCCGCAGCCGCCCTTGATGTACCCAGAAGCTCGCGTAGTGATCCGGCAGGTAGCCGATGTAGCGGCCAGTGAGGATGAGGAAGGCCATGCCCTCGCGGTCCGAGGCGCTGGCCGTGCTGTTGAGCACCTGATAGTGCGCCTGGATGTCCGCCGGCAGGCGGAAGGTGGGGGCGATGGCGTCCTGCTGGTTCAGGCGCTCGTCGCGAAGTTGCGCATCGTCCACGTAGAACAGCGGATGACCCACGGCGCAGTAGAGCAGCGAGCGTTCGCTGTACAGGGGCTGGTATTCCAGTCCGGAGAGGGCGGCGGCCTGCGGTACCACGCCGACGTGCAGGCGGCCATCGAGCACGCCCTGTTCCACCTCGCTGGGCGGCGTCATGCGGATGTTGATCTGCACGTCTGGGCCGCGCTCTTTCAGGCGCGACAGCGCATGGGTGATGCGCATGTGCGGCAATGTCACCAGGTTGTCGGTGAGGCCGATGTTCAACTCGCCACGCAGGTGCTGGTGCAGGCCGTTGACCTCGGTGCGGAAGGTTTCCAGCGCCGCCAGCAGCTGCATGGACGACTGGTACACCTCGCGGCCTTCCTCGGTCAGGGCGAATCCGGCACGGCCGCGCTGGCACAGGCGCAGGCCAAGGCGTTGTTCCAGGTCGCTCATCTGCTGGCTGATGGCCGAACGGCCGATGCCCAGCACGCTCTCGGCTGCGGAGAAACCGCCGCATTCCACCACGCTGCGGAAGATGCGCAGCAGGCGGATATCGAAATCGCTTACTTGCGCCAGCGGCTCGGGACGGCGGGTACTCATGGTTTAGCGGCCTCTAACCTAAAGATTTGAAAAGTTGAATTTTCGTGACTTTATGCCCGTGGCAATGTCGGCAGCAAGCAGCCCGTCGTTCCCCAGAACAAGACACTTTCGAGGCCAGACATGAACATGCCGCAGAACGCCCAGCTCTCCCTCGCCAGCCAGCTCAAGCTGGATGCCCACTGGATGCCTTTTTCCGCCAACCGCAACTTCCAGCGCGACCCGCGCCTGATCGTGGCCGCCGAAGGCAGCTGGCTGATCGACGACCAGGGTCGCCGCGTGTACGACAGCCTCTCCGGCCTATGGACCTGCGGCGCCGGCCACTCGCGCAAGGAAATCCAGGAAGCCGTGGCCAAGCAGCTCGGCACCCTCGACTACTCCCCGGCCTTCCAGTACGGCCATCCGCTGTCCTTCCAGCTGGCCGAGAAGATCGCCAGCCTGACCCCCGGTGAACTGAACCACGTGTTCTTCACCGGCTCCGGCTCCGAGTGCGCCGACACCTCCATCAAGATGGCCCGCGCCTACTGGCGCCTGAAAGGCCAGCCGCAGAAGACCAAGCTGATCGGCCGCGCCCGTGGCTACCACGGTGTGAACGTCGCCGGCACCGCGCTGGGCGGCATCGGCGGCAACCGCAAGATGTTCGGCCAGCTGATGGACGTCGACCACCTGCCGCACACCCTGCAACCGGGCCTGGCCTTCACCAAGGGCATGGCGGCAACCGGCGGCGTGGAACTGGCCAACGAACTGCTGAAGCTGATCGAACTGCACGACGCCTCCAACATCGCCGCCGTGATCGTCGAGCCGATGTCCGGTTCCGCTGGCGTGATCGTGCCGCCGGCCGGCTACCTGCAGCGTCTGCGCGAAATCTGCGACCAGCACAACATCCTGCTGATCTTCGACGAAGTGATCACCGCCTTCGGCCGCATGGGCAAGATGACCGGCGCCGAGTACTTCGGCGTGACCCCGGACCTGATGAACGTGGCCAAGCAGGTCACCAACGGTGCAATCCCCATGGGCGCGGTGATCGCCAGCCGCGAGATCTACCAGACCTTCATGAACCAGGCGACGCCCGAGTACGCGGTCGAATTCACCCACGGTTACACCTACTCCGCGCACCCGGTTGCCTGCGCCGCTGGCCTGGCCGCCCTGGACCTGCTGGAGAAGGAAAACCTGGTGCAGCAATCCGCCGAACTGGCACCGCACTTCGAGAAGGCCATCCACGGCCTGAAGGGCGCCAAGCACGTCATCGACATCCGCAACTGCGGCCTGGCCGGTGCACTGCAGATCGCCCCGCGTGACGGCGACGCCATCGTCCGCCCGTTCGAGGCCGGCATGGCCCTGTGGAAGGCTGGCTTCTACGTGCGCTTCGGTGGCGACACCCTGCAGTTCGGCCCGACCTTCAACGCCAAGCCGGAAGAACTCGACCGCCTGTTCGACGCCGTCGGCCAGGCCCTGCAGGGCGTGAACTGATGAGTCAGCGCCCGCAAGCCGTACCCACCGTACAGGTGGACAACGACGAGGTGATCGTCACCGAGTGGCGCTTCGCCCCCGGTGCCGAAACCGGCAGGCACTGCCACGGTTACGACTATGTGGTGGTGCCCATGACCAACGGCACCCTGCTGCTGGAAACCCCGGAGGGCGACAAGCACGCCCCCCTGGTGGCCGGCCAGAGCTACTTCCGCAAGGCTGGCGTCGAGCACAACGTGATCAACGCCAGCGACCACGAAGTGGTCTTCGTCGAAACCGAAATCAAATGATTTTCCCCTCTCCCTTCAGGGAGAGGGCCGGGGAGGGGGCAACGCTCTTCCCCCGGAGTGACCAGACAAAAGCCCTACAAGAGATCCCACCCATGAGCCTCATCCCGCACCTGATCAACGGCGAACGCATCGACGACCAAGGTCGCACCGCGGACGTGTTCAACCCGTCCACCGGCGAAGCCCACCGCAAGGTCGGCCTGGCCAGCCGCGCCACCATCCAGCAGGCCATCGACGCCGCCAAGGCCGCTTTCCCGGCCTGGCGCAACACCCCGCCGGCCAAGCGCGCCCAGGTGCTGTTCCGCTTCAAGCAACTACTGGAAGCCAACGAGGCGGTGATTGCCAAGCTGATCGCCGAAGAGCATGGCAAGACCCTGGAAGACGCCGCTGGCGAGCTCAAGCGCGGTATCGAGAACGTCGAGTACGCCTGCGCTGCCCCGGAAATCCTCAAGGGTGAGTACACCCGCAATGTCGGCCCGAACATCGACGCCTGGAGCGACTTCCAGCCGCTGGGCGTGGTCGCCGGCATCACCCCGTTCAACTTCCCGGCCATGGTGCCGCTGTGGATGTACCCGCTGGCCATCGCCTGCGGCAACACCTTCATCCTCAAGCCGTCCGAGCGCGACCCGAGCTCCACCCTGCTGATCGCCGAGCTGTTCCACCAGGCCGGCCTGCCCAAGGGTGTGCTGAACGTGGTCAACGGCGACAAGGAAGCGGTGGACGCGCTGATTGAAGCGCCCGAAGTCAAAGCCATCAGCTTCGTCGGCTCGACCCCGATCGCCGAGTACATCTATGCCGAAGGCAGCAAGCGCGGCAAGCGCGTGCAGGCCCTGGGCGGCGCGAAGAACCACGCTGTGCTGATGCCCGACGCCGACCTCGACAACGCCGTCAGCGCGCTGATGGGCGCCGCCTACGGTTCCTGCGGCGAGCGCTGCATGGCCATCTCCGTGGCCGTGTGCGTGGGCGACCAGATCGCCGACGCCCTGGTGGAGAAGATCGTGCCGCAGATCCAGGGCCTGAAGATCGGCGCCGGCACCTGTACCGGCCTGGACATGGGCCCGCTGGTCACCGCCGCCGCCCGCGACAAGGTGGTCGGCTACATCGACGACGGTGTGGCCGCTGGCGCCAAGCTGGTGGTGGACGGCCGCGGCTACCGCGTCGCCGGCCATGAAGACGGCTACTTCGTCGGCGGCACCCTGTTCGACAACGTCACCGCCGACATGCGCATCTACCGCGAGGAAATCTTCGGCCCGGTGCTCTGCATCGTCCGCGTTGGCAGCCTGGAAGAAGCCATGCAGCTGATCAACGAGCACGAATATGGCAACGGCACCTGCATCTTCACCCGCGACGGTGAAGCCGCCCGCCTGTTCTGCGACGAGATCGAAGTGGGCATGGTCGGCGTCAACGTGCCGCTGCCGGTGCCGGTGGCCTACCACAGCTTCGGCGGCTGGAAGCGCTCGCTGTTCGGCGACCTGCACGCCTACGGCCCGGACGGCGTGCGCTTCTACACCCGCCGCAAGGCCATCACCCAGCGCTGGCCGCAGCGCGCCAGCCACGAGGCGGCGCAGTTCGCCTTTCCCAGCAACGGCTGAGTGATGTGTTGAACGAAAAAGCCCCGGCAAATGCCGGGGCTTTTTGTTTGATGGGTTTCGCAAGCTCTACCCATCATCCCCAACCCTGCGCGACTACCGGTTCAACCTTCGCGTATCGAACGCATCGCGGGCCTGGAAGGCGGTGTAGGTCATCTGTGCGGCCAGCAGGCCGGCGAGGCCGAAGGTGCGGGTCAGGCCAAATCGGCTGAAGCCGGCGGGAATCGGTGCAGCGTTGGCGATGGCATCGGCCAGCACTTCGCCCGCCACCGTGGTCGGCGCCATGCCGTGGCCACCGAAACCGACCGCGTGCCAGATGCCGTCGGCGTCCTTCCCGATCTGCGCCATCTGGTGGCGGCCATAGCTCATCAATCCTCCCCAGGAGTACTGGATTTCCACATCTTCCAGTTGCGGATAGACCGAGACGAGGTCGGCCTTGAGCAGCCGGGCGATGGCTTCAGGATTGCGGTCGAGGATGGAGATGCGGCCGCCCCAGAGAATCCGGCTGTCCCGCAGCGGCCGGTAATAGTCGAAGGCGAAGCGGGTGTCGTAGACCGCCGACTCGCAGTCGATGGCTTCTGCCAGGCGCGCGCCCAAAGGCTCGGTGGCGACCACATAGGTGGCGATGGGCAGCACCGCGCGCTCGACCGGGCGGTGGAGGCCGCGTGCATAGCCGCCGCCGGAGAACACCACGTGCTCGGCGTGCACCTCGCCGCCTTCGGTCCTGACCAGGTATTTGCCGGCGCGTTTTTCGATGGCCAGGGCCGGAGAGCGTTCGTGGAGGCGGACGCCCAGGCCGGCCAGCGTGCGGGCGATGCCACAGACGTACTTGAGCGGATGGAAGTGGAAGGCGTTGCGCTCCAGCAGGCCGCCGAAGTAGCGCCCGGTCCTGAGCATTTCCTTCAGTTCGCCGGGCGGGATGTATTCCCAGTCCACCCCGTAGGCCTGCTTCATCAGCTGGCGCGGGGTTTCCAGGCGCGCGGGGTCGTTGAACCAGTTGGCGAGGATCACACCCCTGTCCACCAGATCGCAGTCGATGCCGTAGTGGCGGCTGCGGTGCCGGATCAGCTCGACCGCATCGAGGGTGAGCTGATACAGGCGGCGCGCTTCCTCGGCGCCCAGGGTGGCCAGCAGATCGGCGTTGCCCAGGCTGTAGCCGCCGAAGACGAAGCCGCCATTACGTCCCGAGGCGCCGTGGCCGACCTCATGGGACTCCAGCACCACCACGTCGGTGATGCCACGTTCGGCCAGCCCCAGGGCGGTGGACAGTCCGGCCAGCCCGCCACCGAGGATGCATACCTGGGCGTCGGTGCGGCCCGAGCGCGCCGGGTAGGCGGTCCGCTCGACCGTGGCTTCGTAGTAGGTCTTGGCGAAGTGGGGGCTCATCAGTCGTTCCTGTGCTGGCGTCCTGTTTCTCGTTGAACGACTGTTTAGCTTGGCGGGACGATGGAGGACAACTGAAAAATCCTCCGCATGTCAGTCCTGGCAGGAATGTTCAATTGCAGGAGCGAGCTTGCTCGCGAACCGGTTGGCGCATTCGCCGGCGAGCTGGCCCACTGCGCCCAATAAAAAACCGGCGCAGGCCGGTTTTTTCGCTGAGCATGCAGTTCACACCTTGCGCACGAATTCCGACTTCAGCTTCATCGCGCCAATGCCGTCGATCTTGCAGTCGATGTCGTGGTCGCCGTCCACCAGGCGGATGTTCTTCACTTTGGTGCCGACCTTCACCACCAGGGACGAGCCCTTGACCTTGAGGTCCTTGATCACGGTGATGGTGTCGCCGTCCTGCAGGACGTTGCCGACCGAATCCTTGATCACCTTGTCTTCGCTGGTGGCTTCGGCAGCGGCGTCAGCGGACCATTCATGGGCACACTCGGGGCAGACCAGCATCGCGCCGTCTTCGTAGGTGTATTCGGAATTGCATTTGGGGCAGGGGGGCAGGGTGCTCACGGAGGACCTCGGTTTCGGTATCACGAAAAACCACGAATTATATAAGGTTTTGTCACGGCTTTGCCCGTTTCTGCGTTTTCGTATGTCAGATATATCGGATGCTTTACCGACTTGAGCCTGTCCCGATCCTCTCGGGAAACGCGGCTGCTAGTCTGCCTGCTCGGATAAATCGCGGGCCTGGCCCGTATCGAGGGTGCAATGCTGCAATCTGAGTTCTGGAGGCTGATCCCCGGGGAACAGCGCAGTTTCCTGTCGGGTCGCCCAGGCGCGGTGGATCGCCAGGCGCTGCCGCTGCGCCGGGTGTATGAACGTGAATGCGGGGGGCTGGCTCATGAGTGAGGCAATACCCTGCGCCCTGGCGCTTTCCCCACGGGCCCGGGCATCGATCAAGAACCAGCGGCCGCGCTGCATCTGGCTGACGGGCCTGTCCGGCGCGGGCAAGTCCACCCTGGCCAATGCGCTGGAGGTGGAGCTCAACGCCCGTGGCCTGCACACCTATGTGCTCGATGGTGACAACCTGCGCGGCGGCTTGTGCCGCGACCTGGGCATGTCCGCGGAGGATCGCAGTGAGAACGTCCGGCGCATCGCCGAGGTGGCGCGGCTGATGGTGGATGCGGGGCTGGTGGTGATCGTGTCCGCCATCTCGCCGTTTCGCGCCGACCGCGAGGCGGCACGGCAGATGTTCGCGCCGGGGGAGTTCTTCACGGTCTACGTCAGCACGCCGTTCGACGCCTGTGCCCGGCGCGATCCCAAGGGACTCTACCGGGCGGCGCTGGAAGGGCGCATCCGCAACTTCACCGGCCTGGACAGCCCCTATGAGCCGCCTCTCGAAGCCGATTGGGAGGTGAATACCGAGGCGACCGCGCTACCGTTGGCGGTCCATGAACTGCTCGGGTTCGTGCTGAGCAACTGAGGCTCAGGGCGTGTCGATGGGCTCGGGGATGCTCAGTACGCCGGCATCGGTAAAGCGCCGGGTTCCCCAGAAGCCGCCACCCAGTTTGCCGCGCAAGGCATAGGGAACGTTCTGGATCGGGCCGCCTGCCAGGCTCCAGGCCTGGCGCAGCACCGAGAAAGCGGAAATGCTTACCGGCACTTCGATCAGTGTTTCTCCGAAGCCCTCTACCGTGCCGCCCTGGTTGCTGACGCCACTGGCCAGAGGCAGGTCGTTGAGGTCAAGTTCCAGGGCGATGCCGCTGTAGTGGATTGCGCCTTCATTGGGGTTCTGCACCCGCAGCTTCAGGTTGAAGCGCATTTCCAGGCCTTCGCCCGGGATCGGTTCCATGCCCACCAGGTCCACCTGCAAGGGATCGCGCTGGCCGAAGCCGGCGCATCCGGCCAGGAGCAGCAAGGTAAACAGCAGGGCGACGGCGCGCATGGAGGGATTCCTGCGTAAAGCCTTGCCTTGAGTAAAGAACAGCCCGGCAGCGACGTGCTCCCATTTTCTGTGGACCGAGCTGTGGATATCGTCTGGATGGATTGCGCCAGCGCCCGTGCTACAGGGGGCGCTTCAGGTTACTCGTTTCCTGGGCGAAGGCGGTGCAACCCTGGCGCCCCGGCTGCCTGTTGGCGATACCCACGGATTCTGTGGGGCAAGCTGTGGATAGCTTTGGGGTGGATGGCTGGAGTGGCCGAATGGCGCGACTTCCAGCGCGGTGATCGGATTTTGACCAGGTGCTGCGGCGGCGCGCGGAGCGGGTTGCGATGCCGGGGGAATGCGTGAATGAAATCTCCCCCGCAAGAGATGTTCAGTGCGTCGCGCAACACGGGGAAATGCTCACAAAAACTGTGGGCCGAGCTGTGGATATCTTCGGGATAAATGCCTGGGTTGCCCATGGAGACTGGGGTGGAAGCAGTTGCTCGGTTTTTCGGCGTCAGTCGTACTCGGCGGCTTCGTGGTCGCCCAGCAACCGGCGCTGGCGCGCTGTGCAGGCCGCGAGCACCTGCGGGTTGAAGCGGAAGTCCAGGTAGGGTGAGAACTTCTGCGCCACCATGCGTCGGCCGTAGTGCACCTGCAGCAGGTAGCGGCTGTGGTCGCGGGTGCGATTGCGGCTGCCGGCGTGCCAGAGTTCGCTGCGGAACATCAGCACATCGCCCGCCCGGCACAGCACGGGCTCGGCGGCCTTGCCGTGCCAGTGGGTTTCGCCGGGGCGGGGCTTGCGCCCGGCGCGGTGGCTGCCGGGAATCACCAGGGTAGGGCAGAGGTCGGCGTCGATATCGTCGAGGTAGAGGTGCGCGGTGCAGACCTGCATCGGCAACCTGAAGGCAGGGTCGGCCAGCAGGCTTTCCGGCAACTCCATCACCAGGTGGTCCAAGTGCAGTTCGGCGCCGACGAAGCCCGGATGGCAGCGCCAGGCGGTCTGCCCGATCACATGGCAATCCTCGCCCAGCGCGGCTTCGGCCAGCTCGATCACACCGGGCAGGTCGAGCCAGGGCAGCCATTCCGGCCCCCGGTTGAACACGCATTTGAAGTGATCGTCCACCAGGCCGAGGTAGTCCCAGTGGACGGGCTGGAGCTGGTCCATCAGGTGGCGCAGGGTGGCGATGGCGGTGGCGTCGAGCGCACCGGGGAGAAGGGTGAAGCCCTGCTGGTACAAGGCGGCGAGATGGTCGGCGGTGGACATGGGCATGTCCTCTTGCGCGGCGTGATTTACCTGTAGGGTGCGCCGCGCGCACCACCCGTTCAACGCAGAACAGCGGTGCGTGCAGCCTACCGTCAGCCCTCCAGCAGGTCGGCCAGGCGCAGTCGCAACGGCTCTATCTCGTCGTCCGTGAGACCCAGCAGGAAGTCGTTCCGCAGCACGTCGACCAACTCGGCGGCGTCTTCGATGCTGCGGCTTTCCAGGCGGCCGTCGCGGTGGCGCCTGTTGAAGGCGCCATTGGCCAGGGTCAGGCGCCATTCGCCCTCGCTGCGGGCGGTCATCAGCATCTTGCGGAAGATGCTGTCGGGGTGGGTGGAGGTGTACCAGTTGCGCGGGATGCAATCGACCCAGGCGTTCACCGCGGCGCCGAAGCGGTAGCAGGCGGCCCAGCCCGTCTCGGCGCGGAAGTTTTCCAGTTGAACCTCGCCCGTGCCGTCGTCCTGGGGGCTCAGGCGATAAGGCAGGTCGGCGGGGATCGGCCCTTCGAGGGGGAGGGAGCGCCAGGGCGTGGCGGAGCCGAAGCCGACATCCGCCAAGTGTGGGCCTTCCGGCAGCAGCACGCGCAGCATCAGGTGGGAAAGCATGGTCTGCGGCGCATCCAGCGGGAGGCCCCAGCGCACCCGGCCGCCCAGCAGTTCGACCTGGTAGCCGAGGGCGAGCAGCAGGCGGGCGAAGAGGTTGTTCAACTCGTAGCAGTAGCCGCCCCGGCCACGCTCCACCACCTTGGCGAACACCGCGTCGGCGTCGAGGCGGATGGGGCGGTCGAGGAGCACGTCGACGTTTTCGAAAGACACCCGTTGCTGGTGGGCGGCGATCAGCCGATTCAGGCCGGCGAGGTCGGGATGCTGCGGGGCGGGGGTGTCCAGGTGGCGCAGATAGGCTTCGGTCTGCGACGGGGTCAGCGCGTACATGCGGAGCGGCTCCATGAGGGGGACCCATGGATGCTAGCAGATGCTTCCTGTTGGTCGACGAACGGTAGCCTGGTGTCTTTCTTAATTAACGGTGAATGTAAAAAATAAAAAACTGACGAGTCACAAGCTGACGTTTCAACGCCTTTTAAATCAAGGTGTTGAAGACGTGCTTGCGTCGACCTTGCACAGAATTCCTGTCGATTTTTTTGCTCATCCGCGTCTCAATTGTTTGACATATTTTACGTCTTTGGCAGACTGCGCCTCCATGGTTCCCGCCTGCCTCGCGTTGCACCGGGCCCTTGCGCGTCAATAACAAAAACTCCGTCAGTCGAGGTGTCCGCCCCAAGGCGCCCTGACCCCGACAGGCGTGTCTCTGGAACAAGAACAAATGCTGATCTGGTTTGTTGCGGTATACCTGCTGATCACTGTTGGTGTCGGTTTCTACGCTTCCACCCGTGTGAAAAATTCCAAGGACTTCGCGGCCGGCGGCCGGAGCATGTCTTTCCCCCTGGTCGCGGCGATGGTGTTCGCCACCTGGTTCGGCTCGGAGGCCGTGCTGGGCATTCCCGCGAGCTTCATCGAGGAAGGCTTCGCCGGAATCGTCGAGGACCCCTTCGGCTCCTTCGGTTGCCTGATGCTGGTGGGGCTGGTGTTCGCCCGTCCGCTTTACCGCATGAACCTGCTGACCATCGGCGACTTCTTCAGGAAGCGCTTCGGTCCGAATGTCGAGATGATCACCAGCCTGGTCATCATCGGTTCCTACCTGGGCTGGGTGGCTGCACAGCTCACCGCACTGGGCCTGGTGTTCAACGTGCTGTCCGACGGCTCCATCACCACCACCCAGGGCATGCTGATCGGCACCGGCATCGTGCTGCTCTACACCCTGTTCGGCGGTATGTGGTCCGTGGCCCTGACCGACTTCATGCAGATGATCATCATCGTCGTCGGCCTGGTGTACCTGACCTGGCTGATCGGTGACATGGCCGGTGGCGCCGACGTGGTGATCAGCCATGCCGCCAACGAAGGCAAGTTCGCATTCATGCACGGCTTCGAGCCGCGGGACATCGTCGCCTTCCTCGGTGCCGCGGTGACCATGATGTTCGGTTCCATCCCGCAGCAGGACGTGTACGCCCGCGTGATGTCGGCCAAGACCGAGAACATCGCCGCCCGCGCTTCCATGACCGGCGCCGTGTTCTACCTGTCCTTCTGCATGTTGCCGATCTTCCTGACCTACGCCGCTTCGCTGATCGACCCGGCCATGGTGCAGAAGTGGCTGGCCGAAGACTCGCAGATGATCCTGCCGCACCTGATCCTGGAACGTACCCCGCTGTTCGCGCAGATCATGTTCTTCGGCGCGCTGCTGTCGGCCATCATGTCCACGGCCTCCGGTACCCTGCTGGCACCCTCGGTGACCTTCACCGAGAACGTGCTCAAGCGCTTCATTCCCGACATGAACGACCGTCAGTTCCTGCTGGCCATGCGCCTGAGCGTGATCGCCATGACCATCGCGACCTCGCTGTTCGCCCTGTACTCGGATGCCAGCATCTACGAGATGGTGGGCAACGCCTACAAGGTGACCCTGGTGGCTGCCGTGGTGCCGCTGTTCGCCGGCCTGTTCTGGAAGCGCGCCACCACCCAGGGCGCCCTGCTGGCCATCACCTTCGGCCTGGTTGCCTGGATCTTCCTGGAAGCGACCTATGTCGAAACCGACTTCTGGCCGCCGCAACTGGCCGGCCTGCTGTCCAGTGCCCTGGGCATGATCGTCGGTTCGTTGCTGCCACAGTTCGTGCGCAGCCGTGCCGAGATCATCGGTGCGTCGCCGGCCAACGCCTGATCGACCGAAGCATGAAAGAGCCCCGCCAAGTGCGGGGCTTTTTCATCGGCGCTGGGAGATTCCATGTCAATCAGTCCCGTAGGTTGGTCCGAGGAACGAGGCCCAACACTACCGGGCAAGTCCACTGTGTTGGATTTCGCAGGCTCGCGGAGCGCCGCCCGACCCAACCTGCGAAAGCCTCTGTGGGCGAATTCATTCGCGATTGAAAGCGCCCCCACGGGCTACGGGACTGCCAGCTCAAACTGCCCCAACCCTCTCCCAGAGGGAGAGGGGGCTCTCCATGCGAGGCCTCAGGCCATCAGTTCGACGAAGCCGCGCAGTACGGTCAGGCCGACGAACAGGCTCATGGCGATCTGGCTCTTGCGCGGCACGCTGTCGCACAGGTGCTTGTAGTCGATGGGGGGGATGAAGAGCTTCGGCCAGCAGGCGAAGGTGACGCAGAGGGCGATCAGGGAAAGCGTGGCGAGGCTGGCGGAGAAGTCGAAGGGTTCGCTGGAGAAGATGCAACTGACGGGGATGGCGATGGCCAGGGCGATCCAGCCGCCCGTAATCAGTTTCTCACCCCGGGTACGAGGGGAAGCTTGGGCACTGTCGCTGGCCATCTGCGGGTTCCTTGTCTGACTGCAGGCTGAGACTGCCGCGCATTCTCCACCCGCCTTCGGCAATGGCGCAAGCCAGAGGGGCCCGTCGTTGCATCGGGCCCCGCGGACATCAGAAGTGCACCTTGGCCAGCAGGCTGAAGGTGTTCTGGTCGGTGCCGCCGAGGATCTCGTCTCCGAGGAAGCCGTTGTCGTCGATGGCGTACTTGTTCTTCCAGTAGTCGTACTCGATGCCGACGTAGAAGTGCTTCACCGCGCTCCAGCCCATGGCTTTGCCCAGGTCGTACTTGATCTGCGGGTTGAAGTGCAGGTTGGCGTGCAGGTCGTTGGGACGGTTGGAAGTGGCGTCCTTGTTGTTCCACACCCAGTCCATGAAACCGTCGATCAGGATGTCGGAATTCCCCACGGGAATGGTGTAGGACCACACCGGGGTGACCTGCCACTGGCCAGACGGGTTGTTGGTGATGCCGTCGGGCTTGCGGTAGTAGAAGTTCAGCTGGAAGTAGTCGAAGCCGGGGACATTGAGGTCGAAGCCCGGGCCGAGCAGGTAGTTCTGGTTGCGGTTCTCGCCACGCTCGTAGGTGGCGGCCAGCAGCACGTCGCTGATGGGGCCGAATTCCAGCTGCCGGTCGAACAGCTTGCCGAAGGACAGTCGCGGGGAGATCTCACCGTAGTAGGTGTTCTTGCCCAGGTTCGCGTCTTCCTCGCCGTTGTAGTTGATCTGGTCGACGAAGATGAACAGGTCGCCGAAGGTCCAGCCGCTGGCGTGCTCGAAGGTGAAGGTCTGCTGGGTTTGCGGGTTGATCTGGAAGTTCTGGCCGTACAGGTAGGTCAGGCTGTTGTCCTGCCACAGCAGGGGGCCGTCGGCCAGGGCGTTGCCGGCCGCCAGCAGGCCGCTGGCGAGCATCAGGGAAGAAAGGGGGCGATTCATCGAGGGTTCCAATGGTTTTCGAGCGTATCCATCCAGATGGAAATTTGACTGTTCAGTCATGTCCGCCTGGAGGAAGGAAGAGCAGGGGGCGCGATTATCGGGGGAATTCGCGTTTTTTCAAGCATTGATGCGCATTTTTCGTGCAGTTGCCGATCACCGGGGAGCAGCGCGAACGCATTCGCCGCCGGCGCAGGGGACTCGCAGGGGAGAGCGCCCTTCCAGTCGATGAACTTCGCCGTTTGTCCGGCTCCGAAGGGGGCGAGGTAAGGCGTTGACAGGAGAAAGTGGCAACTCCCGTGCCATCCGGTTCCGCCTGCTCTGCCACGCGGGAAGGGCGAAAAGTCGCGTGTTTTCTGGAACGAATTTGCTCGACGAGCGTTGGGGATTGGCCCCCTGAGTGGGTGGGGGAAATGGGGAATTCCCCGGGAGACCGTTCAGCCGCAGCCGGGCAGCAGGGCTTCGGGCGACGGGGCCTGGGCTATAACTACCGGGAGTCGGCGAGCAGTCGCCGGCCTGGCCGACGACCCCTTTTGACACTCGTCCTGCGAGCGTACCGACGGTCACACATGGGGAGGTCTCGATGAAGATGGCGATGGCTGCCAAGCCCTTCAATCTGTTCCGCTGGTTTTCCCTGGTGAGCCTGGTGATCATCCTTGTGGTGGCCATCCTGCTCGGCTCGGCGGCAACCCGTTTCCTCATGCGCGAGAGCATCGATCGCGATGCCATGCTCAGCGCCCAGTTCATCAAATCCATTGCCGATGTCGAAGTCATCCACGGCAACTTCTCGCCGGGCCTGAGCCTCAGCGAGTTCCTCGACAAGCGCGTCGACGGTGCGCGCCTCGGCGTCTCCCACGAACAACTGGCGAAGTCCCACGAGGAATTCTTCGACCACATCGTGCGCCTGCCCGATGTGCTGCTGGCCAGCGTCTACGCGCCCGACGGCATGGTGATCTGGTCCACCCGCCCGGAACTGGTGGGCCGCCAGGCTTCCAGCGACAGCCGCATCAAGGAGGCCATCCAGTCGCGCAGCACCATCACCGTCGACCGTCGCGGTGGCGAGCGCCCGGTGGAACGCTACTTCCTCCAGGAGCCCGCGGGGCTCTATCTGGAGAGCTTCATTCCGCTGCTGGACAGCCAGGGCGAGGTGCTTTCGGCCATCGAGATCTACAAACAGCCGGTGGACCTGATCGCCCGCATGAATCGCGGCCTCATCCTGCTCTGGACCGCCACCGTGCTGGGTGGCGCGGCCATCTACCTCAGCCTGTTCTGGTTCGTCCGTCACGCCTCGCGCCTGGTGGACGACCAGCAGCGGCAACTGGTGGAAAGCGAAACCCTGGCCCTGCTCGGCGAGATGTCCACCGCCGTCGCCCACAGCCTGCGCAACCCGCTGGCGTCCATTCGTTCCAGTGCCGAACTGGCGATGGAGGTGGACCCAGGGCCACTGCACAAGAACCTCGGCGACATCATCATCCAGGTCGACCGCATGTCGAAGTGGGTGCGCGAGCTGCTGATGTCGGCCCGCCCGCTTTCCGGCGACCAGGAACCGGTGGACCTCACCGCAGCCCTGGAAGAGACCCTGGCCGCCTACGAACCGCAGATCCGCCATGCCGGCATCGAGGTGGACTGGCAGACCCGCCAGGCACCCAAGGTGGTCAGCCACCCGGTGCTGCTGCAGCAGCTGCTGGGCAGCGTGCTGTCCAATGCCATCGAAGCCATGCCACGCGGCGGTCGCCTGGCCATCCGCCTGGAGCCGGATGCGCGCCGCCAACTGCTCACCCTGACCGTCAGCGATACCGGCGCCGGCATGTCGCCGGCCATGCTGGAGATGGCCTTCAAACCCTTCCACACCACCAAGCGCGGCGGCCTGGGCGTTGGCCTGGTGCTGGTGCGCAAGATCGTCGAGCGCTTCGGTGGTGCGGTCAGCATCGACAGCCGGGAAAACGCCGGCACCAACGTGCACCTGACGTTCAGGGCCACGGCAAGGGGATAACAAGACATGGGCAACAGCATTCTGATCGTCGAGGACGACGAAATCCTGGCCGACAACTTCTGCACCTACCTGCAGCGGCGGCAGTTCGATGTCATGGTCTGCAGTTCGGCCGAGCAAGCCCTTTCGATCATCGAGTCGCAGCACCCGGACCTGGTCCTCACCGACTTCTGCCTGCCGGGCATGAGCGGCTGCGACCTGATCAGCCGGGCCCGGGCCATGGACGAGCAGCTCAAGATCATCATGATCACCGGCCACGGCAATGTGCAGGGCGCGGTGGAAGCCATGAAGGCCGGCGCCAGCGACTACCTGACCAAGCCGGTGGCCCTGGCCGAGCTCAAGCTGGTGGTGGACAAGGTGCTGGAGGCGCGGCGCCAGGAGCAGCGGCTGTCGTTCTATCAGCAGCGTGAAGCCCAGGACTCCGGGCTCGACGGGCTGATCGGCGACTCCGAGCCGATGCGCGCCATGAAGGACATGGTGCGCCAGCTGCTGGTGGCCGAAGCGCGCATGGCGGGCGAAGACCTGCCGGTGGTGCTGATCGAAGGCGAGACCGGCACCGGCAAGGAACTGGTGGCCCGCGCCCTGCATTTCGATGGCGCGCGCAGCAAGGGGCCCTTCGTCGAGTTCAACTGTGCGTCCATTCCGTCGCACCTGCTGGAGGCCGAATTGTTCGGCCACGAGAAGGGCGCCTTCACCGATGCCAAGGACCGCCGCGTCGGCCTGGTGGAAGCCGCCGACGGCGGCACCCTGTTCCTCGACGAGGTGGGCGAGATCGACCTGCTGCTCCAGGCCAAGCTGCTCAAGCTGCTGGAGGACCGCACCATCCGCCGCCTGGGATCGGTGCGCGAGCGCAAGGTCAACCTGCGCATCATCAGCGCCACCAACTGCAACCTCGAACAGATGGTGCAGGAGGGCAAGTTCCGCCGCGACCTGTTCTTCCGCCTGCGCATCATCACCATCAAGGTGCCGCCGCTGCGTGCCCGCGGCGATGACATCCTGACCCTGGCCGACCACTTCGTCGCCCAGCACGGCAAGCGCTACGGCAAGCCGGGGCTGCATTTCAGCCCGGAAGCCAAAGCGCTGCTCAGGGGCTACAGCTGGCCGGGCAACGTGCGCGAGCTGCGCAACATGCTGGAGCAGACCGTGCTGCTGGCGCCGGGCACTGTCATCGGCCCCGAGCAACTCACCATCTGCCGGGGCCTGCTGGCGGGCGCGGGCGTCACCCAGGCCGCCGCGCCCCTGCTGAACGGCGACCCGCTGGGGCTGGAAGACGAGAACATGAGCCTGTCCGATGCCGAGCGCGACCTGGTGGTGAAGGTGCTGGGCAAGACCGACTGGAACATCTCGAAATCCGCCCGCATGCTCGGCCTCACCCGCGACATGCTGCGATATCGCATCGACAAGCTGGGCCTGGAGCGCCCAGACCGCCACCAGCACTGAATGCCCCGTTTGCGGGGTATTCCCCGACTAAGGGCGGGGATTTTCGTCTGGTGAAACCTCTACCGCGAACTAGACTCTACGGAGTATCGGCCCCAGAGGGTCGATGCAGCCTTGGCGCGGAACGTGCAAGGACGCGCGCAGCGGTCAGCCTGGCCGTCGTCCGAATTCCTGACAGAGGGCAGCCGCGGTGTCGAAGAAAGTACTGATAGTCGACGATGAAGAAATCCTCGCCGGAAACTTCCAGACCTACCTGGAGATGCTCGGCTGTGAAGTCCGCACCGCGGCCAGTGGCGCCATCGCCCAGCAGGTCGCGCTGGAGTTCAGGCCCGACCTGCTGGTGCTCGACTATCGCTTGCCGGACATGACCGGCTTCGAAGTCTTCGATGCCATTCGTAACCTGCACAGCTGCGAAGCGGTGCTGATGACCGCGCACCCGAGCATCGATGTGTGCAACCGCGCTATCGAGCGCAGCATCGACATCATCCTCCTCAAGCCTTTCCCGCTTCACGAGCTGGGTAACGTGGTGCTCCACGGCCTGCCCGGTGCCGCGATGCGCGAACAGGAGTTATCGAGCGAGCCGCCGGTGCAGGCGGAAAGGCGCCACGGCGGCGAAGTGAGCTTTCCGCTGAAACTCTATGACGGCGCCTGGGTACTCTCCGACCGCCGCCGCCCCACGGCCTTTTCTGAAGAAGCGCTGATGCAGGTCAAGAAGGGCACCTGACCTGGCCCGTGGCCAGGCCTGACACCACAAGCCCCCGAAGGCCTTCACCTTCGGGGGCTTGGTTTGTGGTGGAGACGAGGAGGATCGAACTCCCGACCTCGGCATTGCGAACGCCGCGCTCTCCCGGCTGAGCTACGTCCCCGGTGGGTTCAAGACTAGCCCCGGATTTTCCCGATTGCCTGAGGAACCGGTGCTTTTGCCGGGCCCTGTTGGGCCTCGCTGCGCTCGGACCAACCTACGGGGCCGCTGCGCGGCCCTTGGCTAAGCTCCTCACTGTAGATTTGTGGGTGCGCTGTGCGCACCGGTTCCGAGATTGGCTTCATCCTGCCAGCCCCTCACTGAATGCTCGAAGCCAGCTCGAAGATCGGGATGTACATCAGGATCACGATCACCCCGATGATCAGCCCGATGAAGGTCATCAGCAGCGGCTCGAACAGGCGCACGAACCATTCGATCCAGCGGCTGGTTTCCTCGTCATGGAAGTCCGCGGTGCGCTCCATCATCGCGCCGAGGTTGCCGGACTGTTCGCCCGCCCGGAGCATGCGCAGGGACACCGGCGTCGCCAGCCCATGTTCCTCCAGCGCGCGGGACAGCGCCTGTCCTTCGCGGATGCGCGCGGCGGCCAGGTCCAGGCGTGGGCGCGAGGCGGCGCCGAGCAGGCCGCGGACCATGTCGATGGCGGTGAGGATCGGAATCCCGCCTTGCAGGAGGATGCCCAGCGAGCGATAGAAGCGCGCCAGTTCGTAGATCCGCAGACGCTCGCGGATCGCCGGCAGGCGTTCCACCTGGCGCGCCAGGGCGCGGCGCACGCCTTCCTGGCGCAACAGGGCGACGGTCGCCAGCAATGCCAGGGCCGCGCCACCGAACACCTCGGCCTGGTGTGCGTGCAGGAACAGCCCGCAGTGCAGCAGCACCCGGGACAGCCAGGGCAGGTTCGATCCCAGCCCCTCGAACACCAGGCTGAAACGCGGCACCACATAACCCACCAAAAACAGCAGCACGCCGCAGCCCACCATGAACAGGAGCACCGGGTATACCGAGGCGCTGATGATCTTCTGCCGCACCTCGTCCATCCGCGTCCGGTAGGCCACATAGCGGCCGAGGGCATCGCCCACCGCGCCGGTCTTCTCGCTGGACTGCACCAGGGCCACGTAGAGCGCGGGGAACACCAACGGGTACTGCGCCAGGGCCTGGGACAGCGACTTGCCCTCATAGAGCAGCCGCACCAGGGCGGCCAGCACCTTGCGCGCCAGCGGGTCGGTCTCCTTTTCGGCGAGGCTTTCCAGCGCATCGATCAGCGCCAGTCCCGCATTCAGCAGGGTGGTCAGCTCCTGGCTGAACAGCAGCAGCGGGAACGCCTCGCGGCGCCGCCAGCCCTGCCACGACCAGCCGTGTTCGGCACGCATGGCCAGCACCCGCAGGCCCTGGGCTTCGGCCTGGCGGCGGGCGTCATCCTGGTTCGCCGCGTCCACCACCAGCGCCACCACCCCGGCCTGGGCGCGCACTGCCTTCACCTGGAAGCGCATGACGATCACTGCCAACTGGTGACTTCGGCGTTTTCGCCGTCGCCGCCGGGCTGGCCGTCCTTGCCCAGGGTCAGCAGGTCGAAGTCGCCGTACTCACCGGGGGAGCGATAGACATAGGCTCGTCCCCACGGGTCCTGGGGCACCTCCTTCTGCAGATAGGGGCCGCCCCAGCGGGGCTCGTCGGACGGCGCGGTCACCAGCGCCGACAGGCCCTGCTCGGTGCTGGGGTAGCGGCCCACTTCCAGGCGGTAGATATCCAGGGCCTTCACCAATCCCTCGATCTGCGCGCGAGCCACCTTGGTTTCGGACTTGCCCAGCTGGTTGAAGTATTTCGGCGCGACGATTCCGGCCAGCAGACCGAGCACCACCAGCACAACCAGGAGTTCGAGGAGGGTAAAGCCCTGTTCGGGTCGACGAAACGTCTTCATGGGAGCCTCCACTGCGGGTCACGACAGCGAGGCTATGCAAGAGCTGTGCACGACGAGCGGGCGAGGGGAGCGATACATCGCCCGGCGCATCACCCGGCACGTGCTTTGCTGTCGGTACAGCACCCGGAAAGCCGAAAGGCGTTGGCCCTGACAAGGGAGAACAATGATGAAAGTGCCTGCCCTGGTGCTGTTCAGCATCCTTGCGACTACCGCGTTCGAAGCCCGCTCGGACATCTATCGGGTGGTATCCAGCAACGGCAGCATCATCCTCACCAACATCCACCGAACGGACCGCAATCTGGTGCGCGTGGCCCGCGAGAGGCCCGTGCCGGTCAGCGCGCCGAACCTTGTCCAGCCCACGCACAAGACCGCGGGCAAGGCGCCGCGAAAGGCTTCGCGCTACGCCCTGATCGTGGCCCAGGCGGCCTTCGAGTACGACCTGCCGGCGGAGCTGCTGCATGCCGTGATCACCACCGAATCCAACTACGATCCCTCTGCCCTTTCGCCCAAGGGGGCGGCCGGTCTGATGCAGCTCATGCCCGGCACCGCGAAGGACCTGGGTGTGCATGACGTGTTCGACCCGGCCGCCAACGTCCGTGGCGGCGCGCGCTATCTCAAGCGCCTGATGAAGATGTTCGACAACGACCTTTCCCTCGTCCTGGCCGCCTACAACGCGGGACCCGGGGCGGTCCTCGCCCATGGCAGCGCCATCCCGCCCTACCCGGAAACCCAGCGTTACGTGCCCAGTGTCCTGGCGCACTACCAGCGCCTCCAGGCCGACACAAAACGCCCCCGCTAGTGGGGAAATTCCCCAGATGCGGGGGCGTTTTCCGTCAACGAAATCGTCGGCGGAGAAGGGCAGTTGCACTTTGAATTAGCCCCCACGGAAAAGCCGGCCCGATGGGTGGATGTCGCTCTTTACATCCACCAATGGCACTACGCGAAGCCAAACATGCGGAATAACCGGCGAAACCTTGGGCCTCGCGGTGCTTAGATCTCCCCCGCCATCCCACTCTCTGCCATACCGGGGAAATGGTGGGGGATCGGGGGGGAAACTACTGGCCATTTTCCTCGTTGCCACGCATAACTATCTGAATCCATTGGCCTTCCTGTGATGGCACAGGCGTTGCTCGGGCAGTCCTGCCCACTTTGGCATCCCTGTACCTGATACCGAGGTCAGCCAAGATGAACCGGACCAACCCTTCCCGCCGCACCCCCTCCCATCGTCCCGCCGCACTGAGGTTTTCCATACTGCTCAGCGCTTCCCTCCTGCTGGGGGCAACCGTCGGAGCCGGGAAGGTGGAGGCGGCCATTGATTGCGCACGGACGCTGGTGGCAGACGTGGTGGCCCTCGACCAGCCGCTGATGTTCAACCGCCTCGGTGCGCAGAACATCAACGGCATGATGTTCGCCCTGCGCCGCGACGTGGTGGACCGCGACCAGGTCCCGCTGCATATCGGCGGTGTGGCGGCGCCGGGCGCCGTGGCCTTGCGCCCGGACAAGCGTCCGCGTCCGCTGGTGCTGCGGATAGCGGAGGGTGACTGCCTGCAGGTGAATGTGCAGAACCTCCTGGCCCCGCTGGCCAACCCCAATGCCGAGGGGAACGATGATCACCTGGTGGGCGAACTGCATGCCGATGCCCAGGTCGCGGATCGTCATATCGGCTTCCAGGTCAACGGCATGCAGGCGGTGAACGATATCAGCGATATCGCCAGCAACGCAGGGCGCAACCAGATCAACCTGCTGGCACCGGGCGCCACTCGCACTTACACCCTGTACGCCGAGCGCGAAGGCACTTTCGCCGTCAGCAGCTATGGCGCCACCTTCGGCAGCGAAGGTTCTTCCGGCAATATCGGCAACGGCCTGTTCGCCCAGGTGGTGGTGCTGCCCAAGGGCGGGCGGGCCTACCACAACACGGTGACCGAGGAAGAGCTGCGCCTGGCCACCACCGGCCGTACCCCGGCCGGCCATCCCATCATCGACTACGAGGCGCGTTATCCACAGGCCGAGCCGTGGATCAGCGAAGGCAAGGCCGGTTCACCGATCCTGGCCATGCTCGACGGCAACCAGATCGTCGCCAGCGCCAGCGACGCCATCGTCATGGGGCCCAACCCCGACGGTAGTTTCCCCCCGTCGACCTATGTGCTGGAGAGCTATGGCAAGCGCAATCCGGCATTGCCCAACCGGCTGGAACCTTTCCGCGACTTCGCCCAGGCCTTCCATGACCAGTCGGCCGTGACCCAGGCTTTCCCCGGCTTCTGGCTGGACCCGGTGTTCGGCCATGTGCTGGATCCCACCCGCGACGCCTTCATGGTCAACTACGGCTCCGGCGGCATCGGCGCCGAAGTGGTGGCCAATCGCTTGGGCGTCGGCCCCATGCACGACTGCCTGTCCTGCGCCTTCGAGGAGTTCTTCCTCAGTGCCCACACCGTCGGCGACATCGCCACGCTGGTGGACGTGCCGGCCAATGTCGGCCTGGAGCAGCTGCTCCCCGGCGAAGTGCCGCCTCCGGAGGCTACGGGCATCAAGGCGAGTATGGCGCTGTTCCCCGCCGAGCCTTCCAACGTGTCCCACAGCTACATCGGCGACTTCGTCAAAATCCGCAACATCAGCATGGGCTACGAGCAGCACGTGTATCACCTGCATGGCCACCAGTGGCTGTTCAACCCCAATGACGACAACTCCGACTACATGGATGCCCAGGGTGTAGGCCCGGGCTCGGGCTACACCTATGAGATCGCCAACGGCGGTTCCGGCAACCGCAACCGCACCGCAGGCGATGCCATCTTCCACTGCCACTTCTATCCGCACTTCGCCCAGGGCATGTGGGGCATGTGGCGCATCCACGACGTATTCGAGGAAGGCACCCGCCTGGCCGTATCGGATGAGGGCGAGGACGGTTTCCACAAGGAGCCCTTCGAGCTGCGCAGCGGCCTGCCGGCGCCCGGCGCCCGTGCCCTGCCGGATGGCGAGATCGTTGCCGGTACGCCGATTCCCGCTATCGTCCCGCTGCCGGGCAAGGCCCTGCCGCCCATGCCGGGCAAGGTGAGCGTGGTGCCCAAGTACGGTGAAACCCTGGTGGCCGAAGGCGACAGCGAGGCTGAAGAAGGCGACGACAATTCCGCACTCGAAGCCGAACCCCGGGTTGTGGGCTCGGTGGCCCTGGTGGACCGCAGCGAGGCCAACCGCAACGCCGACGGCACCCTGAAGAACCCCGGCTTCCCGTTCTGGATCGGCGGGATCGAAAGCACCGTTGGCCAGCGTCCGCCGACTCCGCCGCTGGACATGCTCGACAGCGACAAGGCCCAGGCCCTGAAGGATTCCGGCAACGCGCTCTGGGCCAACATCGACCCGGCCCAGGCCGGTGGCTGGGATGGCGGCCTGCCGCGCCACGCGCTCGACGGCATGTCCGCCGGCAGCGAGGCCGAGGTGATCACCAGCGCCCTGGACTTCTCCAAAGTGGTACACCGGGCCAAGGCCGTGTTCTTCCCCGAGGAAGGCACAGACGTCGAGCAGTCGGCCATGGCTTTCCACGCCAAGGCCAGCCACCCGAGCTTCGCCGTGCTGCCTGGCGGCACCGTGCAGGCCAGGGAGTTCCGCACCAATGGCGCCCTGCCGGTGGCCGGCGCACCCTACAACGAGCCCTGCGTGGACGACACCAGCAAGCGCCTGACCCAGGGGGCCGCCCTGGGTCACTACAACAGCGGTGAATCGCTCACTGGCCAGTCCTTCACCGGCAGCTCGGTGTTCACCGCCGACCGCCCGCGCGTCTACAAGGCTGCCAACATCCAGCTCGACGCGGTGTTCAACAAGGTTGGCTACCACTACCCACAGACCCGCATCATCGCCCTCTGGGAGGATGCCTGGCCGATGATCAACAAGCAGCAGCCGCCGGAGCCGCTGGTGATGCGGATGAACACCTTCGACTGCACCCTGTACCAGCACACCAACCTGATTCCGGCGGTCTACGAACTGGATGACTTCCAGATCCGTACCCCCACCGACATCATCGGCCAGCACATCCACCTGCCGAAGTGGGACCTGACCTCTGCCGACGGTGCGGCCAACGGCTGGAACTACGAGGACGGCACGCTCTCGCCGGCCGCCGTGGTGGAACGCATCCACGCCATCCGTGAGTACAACCAGTGCTCCCAGGGCGATGCCCGCGACGGCACTTCGGAGTGCCCGGTGGCCAAGCCGCACCCGTATTTCGGTCAGTTCGGCCGCAGCGACTGGCTGGGCGCGCGTACCACCCTGCAACGCTGGTTCGCCGACCCGGTGGTGAACAGCTACAACATCGACCGTGGCCTGGGGAACATCTTCACCCACGACCACTTCGGCCCGTCCACCCACCAGCAGGTCGGTCTCTACGCCACGGTGCTGGCTGAACCGGCCGGCTCAACCTGGTATCACGCCGAAACCGGCCAGCCGCTCGGCAGTGGCCGGCAGGATGGCGGCCCGACTTCCTGGCAGGCGGTGATCGCCACCGGTGACCTGGATGGCGATGGCAAGAACGACAGCTTCCGCGAGTTCTTCCTGGAATTCAGCGATATGCAGCATGCCTACGAGGCCGGCGTATATGTCGGCGCCGGCCCCGACGGCATACCCAACCCTGACGCCTTCCCGTTGACCACGGACAGCTTCCGCTTTGCCGTGAACCCGCCGGTACGGGCGTTCATCGCCAACGAACTGGAATCGACGGTGGAAGCGGCCGGTGCGGTCTTCGGCTGCCCGAGCCGGCCCTGCCCGCAGGCGATCAGCGCAGACGATCCGGGCATGTTCGTCGTCAACTACCGCAACGAGCCGGTGGCCCTGCGCGTGTTCGACCCGAACAAGCTGGCTCCGGACGGCAAACCCGGCATGCAGGCCGACGGCCTGGCCGGCGACCTCGCCTATGCCCTGCAGACCCGCACCGACCGGGCCATCCCGGCGCTGAACCTGGCACCCAGCGCCATCAGCTCGGCTACCGGGCCGACCGGCGCCAGCACCAGCTTCCCGCCGCACATCAACCACGCTGGCGACGTGCCGGGTGACCCCTTCACGCCGATGCTGCGGACCTACTCCGGCGACAACGTGCGCATGCGGGTGAACGCCGGCGGCCATGAGGAGGAACACAACGTCACCCTGCACGGGATCAAGTGGCTGCATTCGGGTACCGGCTTCGGCACCAACTCCAGTTCGGGCTGGAGGGCCTCGCAGATGGTCGGCATCTCCGAACAGCTCGGCTTCATGGCCCCGGTGACGATGATGTCCGGCAACACCGGCTATGAGGCCGCCGACTACCTGTACAACATGGACGCGTCCATCGAGGGTTACTGGAGCGGCATCTGGGGCGTGATTCGCAACTACACCCAGTCGCGTTCCGACCTCTTCCCGCTGCCCAACAACCCGCGCCCGGTGGCCTCGCGCAACACCACCCAGTTCGATGGCGTGTGCCCGCGCACCAGCCCCAACCCCAGCGGCATCGGTACCCGTACCACGGTGCAGCGCAACTACGAGATCGTCGTGGCGCTCGCCAACGACATCCTCGACAACCCCCTGGGGCTGACCATCGGCGACCCGGCCGGGGAGGGCATGCATGTCGGCGGACCGCTGAACCCGCAGGGCGGCACCCTGGTGTTCAACCCGCGGCCGGTAACCATCCCGCTGGTCACGGTGGTGGACATAGAAGACGGCGAAGTGTTCACCATCGGCGGCCAGTCCGGCCCGCTGCATGACCCCACTGCCATCCTCTATGTGCGCAAGGGCGACCTCGACCCGCTCACCGGCAAGCTGAAACCCGGCGTTGCGGTGGAACCCCTGGTACTGCGCGCCGCCGCCGGCGACTGCGTGAACATCACCCTGGAGAACCGCCTGCCGCAGGTGATGCCTGACCTGCCCAGCCGTGCGGTGATGCAGGGCCTGGTCAAGCGCGACCGCTTCAACCCGGTAGGCGCCACCACCTTCAACAACAACCTGATGCGGCCCTCCAGCCACGCCGGCCTGCACGCACAATTGCTGGCCTACGACATCACCAAGGCGGACGGCGTCAACGTCGGCATCAACCCGGTGCAGACCGTGGCGCCGCGGGCCGGCGCCTCGGGAGCCTGGCCGTCGAAGACGTACAAGTTCTACGTCGGTCATCTGGAACGTGAAGGCAAGCCGGTGACCCAGCTCGGCCGCAGCGTCGACAACATCACCGCTACGCCGGTTGAATTCGGCGGCCTCAACCTGTTGCCGGCGGACCCGATCAAGCAGGGCCAGAAAGGCCTGGGCGGCGCCATGAGCATCGTGCCCCAGGGCGCCACCTGGACCGAAGACGCGGACATGCGCGCCGCCGCCACCGTGACCCCGTTGTCCGGCACGCCGTACCGCGACTTCTCCCTGGTATTCCAGCGCTCGCTGAACATGCGCTGGGCCGATGGCCGGCCGGTGGAGAACATGGCCTCCGAGGGACTTGGCATTCCCGCCGATCCCAAGGACAACTCCGCCATGGCCGTGAACTACAAGAGCGAGCCCCTGTGGTACCGCTTCGCCGTGGCGCCGGACGCGCCCTTCGGCCATGCCCAGGGCAATGGTTTTGCGGACGTGCCCATCGCCCACATGGCCTATAGCAACGAACTGGTGGGTGGCGATCCGGTGACGCCGATCCTGAAGGTCAAGCCGGGGCAGCCGTTCCGCACCCATGTGACCATGCCCTCGGGCGGCAGCCGTGGCATGACCTTCCAGCTCGACGGCCACCTCTGGGCGTTCAACCCCTTCGTCTCGCAAAAGAGCGATATCTGGGGACTGCCGGAGAAGCACGCCGGGGTCGGCTCCATACGTTTCGGCCTGAACCCCACGGCGGTCTATGTCGGTGCCCAGGAGAGCGTGCTGCCGGCCGGCCACTTCAGCTTGATGTTGCCCAGTGCCGGCGGTGGCAACGCGATTCCGGGCGATTACCTGTACCGGGACTACGCGGCCTTCGGCAACCTGGCCGGGCTCTGGGGTCTGCTGCGGGTGGAGGACGAGAATCCCTGAGGAGGGTCCGGAGCAGCGCCAGCGGTCAGCCCGCTGGCGCTGCCCGATTCCCCGCTAGTTGGTGGTAGAGACCCACAATCTGGGGGAACGCCATGAGGAGAATGCTGGCTCACTTTCATATTCAGCGTGTAAGTCACTGAGGCAAAAGCGTTTTTGGTGATGGCACAGGCATTGCTCGAACTTGGGTGCACCTTCGCATTCCTGCACCTGAGTTCGAGGTCTGCCACGATGAAACGGCCACCACGCAGCACATATTCCCGGCGGGCCTTTGCCCCGGGCGCTTTCCTTTTCCTGTCCGGCGCGCTGGCGCTGCTGGGCGCGACCTGGCCGGCCGCTGACGCGCTGGCGGCGGTGCAGTGCCAGCGCAACCTGGTGGCCAATGTGGTGGCCCTGGACCAGCCGCTGATGTTCAACCGCCTGGGGGCGCAGAACATCAACGGCATGATGTTCGCCCTGCAACGCGATGTGGTGGATCGCCATGAAGTGCCGCTCAGCCGGGGCGGGGCGGCGGTGCCCGGCGAAGTGGCGCTGCGTCCGGACAAGCGCCCGCGTCCGCTGGTATTGCGGGTGGCCGTGGGAGACTGCCTGACCATCAACCTGCACAACCTGCTGGCTTTCCAGGCCAACCCGAACACCCCGCAAGAGCTGCTGTTCAGGAAGAACGAGCAGGTCGCCGACCGCCACGTCGGCTTCCAGGTCAACGGCATGCAGGCAGTGAACGATATCGGTGATATCGCCACCAACGCCGGGCGCAATCCCAACAGCCTGATCCCGCCCGGCGGCAGCCGCAGCTATACCCTGTATGCCGAGCGCGAAGGCGCCTTCGCCGCCAGCAGCTACGGCGCCACCTTCGGGGGTGAGGGCAGTGGCGGTAACACCGCCAACGGCCTGTTCGCCCAGGTGGTGGTGCTGCCCAAGGGCGCGCGCACCTACCGCAACGTGATCACCGAAGAAGAGATGCGCCTGGCCAGCACCGGTCGCACTCCGGCCGGGCAGCCCATCATCGACTACGAGGCGCGTTATCCACGGGCCGAGCCGTGGATCGAGGAAGGCAAGGCCGGCCTGCCGATCATCGCCATGATGGACAACGGCGAAATCATCGCCAGCGACACCGATGCGGTGGTCATGGGCCCCAACCCCGATGGCACCTTCCCGCAGAGCACCTACCCGCTGGAAAGCTACGGCAAGCGCAACCCGGCGCTGCCCAACCGGCTGGAACCCTTCCGCGATTTCTCCTCGGTCTTCCATGACGAGAACGCCGTGGCCCAGGCCTTCCCCGGCTACTGGGCCGACCCGGTGTTCGGCCACGTGCTGGAGCCCACCCGCGATTCCTTCATGGTCAACTACGGCTCCGGCGGCATCGGTGCCGAAGTGGTGGCCAACCGCCTCGGCGTCGGCCCCATGCACGACTGCCTGTCCTGCGCCTACGAGGAGTTCTTCCTCAGCGCCCACACCGTCGGCGACATCGCCATGCAGGTGGACGTGCCGGCCAACGTTGGCCTGGAAAACATCCGCCCCGGCGAAGTGCCGCCGGAGGGCAGCACCGGGGTCAAGGCCAGCATGGCGCTGTTCCCGGCCGAGCCGTCCAACGTCGCCCACAGCTACATCGGCGACGCGGTGCGCTTTCGCAACACCCACAACGGCTACGAGCAGCACATCTTCCACCTGCACGGCCACCAGTGGCTGTTCAACCCCAATGACGACAACTCCGACTACATCGACGCCCAAGGCATAGGGCCGGGTTCGGGCTATACCTACGAAATCGCCAACGGCGGCTCCGGCAACCGCAACCGCACCTCGGGCGATGCCATCTACCACTGCCACTTCTACCCGCACTTCGCCCAAGGCATGTGGGGCATGTGGCGCATCCATGACGTGTTCGAGGAAGGCACCCGCCTGGCCGTATCGGAAGAGGGCGAAGACGGCTTCCACAAGAAGCCCTTCGAGCTGCGCAGCGGCCTGCCGGCACCCGGCGCCCGTGCCCTGCCGGATGGCGAGATCATCGCCGGCACGCCAATTCCCGCCATCGTCCCGCTGCCGGGCAAGGCCATGCCGCCCATGCCGGGCAAGGTGAGCGTGGTGCCCAAGTACGGCGAAACCCTGGTGGCCGACGACGACAGCGAAGACGAAGACGACGACGATTCCACTGACGAAACCGAACGCGTGGCCGTGGGCTCGGTGGCCCTGGTGGATCGCAGCGAAGCCAACCGAAACGCCGATGGCACCCTGAAGAACCCCGGCTTCCCGTTCTGGATCGGCGGGATCGAAAACACCGTTGGCCAGCGCGCCAGCACCCCGCCGCTGGACATGCTCGATAGCGACAAGGCCCAGGCCCTGAAGGATTCCGGCAACGCGCTCTGGGCCAATCTCGACCCGGCCCAGGCCGGCGGCTGGGACGGCGGCCTGCCGCGCCACACCCTCGACGGTGTGTCCGCTGGCGGCGAGGCGGAAGTGGTCACCAGTGCCCTGGATTTCTCCAAGGTGGTTCGCCGCGCCAAGGCGGTGTTCCTGCCGGAGGAGGGCACCGACGTCGAGCAATCGGCGATGGCCTTCCACGCCAGGGCCAGCCACCCGAGCTTCGCCGTGCTGCCCGGCGGCACCGTGCAAGCCAGGGAGTTTCGCACCAACGGCGCCTTGCCGGTTCCCGGCGCGCCCTACAACGAGCCCTGCCTGGACGACACCGGCAAGCGCCTGACCCAGGCGTCCGCCGTCGGCCACTACAACAGTGGCGACACCCTCACCGGCCAGTCCTTCACCGGCAGCTCGGTGTTCACCGCCGACCGCCCGCGCGTCTACAAGGGCGCCAACATCCAGTTCGACGCGGTGTTCAACAAGGTCGGCTACCACTTCCCGCAGACTCGAATCATTGCGCTCTGGGAAGACGCCTGGCCGATGATCAACAAACAGCAGCCGCCGGAGCCGCTGGTGATGCGGATGAATACCTTCGACTGCACCCTGTACCAGCACACCAACCTGATTCCGGCGGTGTACGAGCTGGATGACTACCAGGTGCGTACGCCCACCGACATCATCGGCCAGCACATCCACCTGCCGAAGTGGGACCTGACCTCCTCCGACGGCTCGGCCAACGGCTGGAACTACGAGGACGGCACACTCTCGCCGGCCGCGGTGGTGGAACGCATCCACGCCATTCGCGAGTACAACCAGTGCACTGAGGCCGACCCACGCGATGGCAGTGCGGAGTGCCCGGTGGCCAGGCCGCACCCGTATTTCGGCCAGTTCGGCCGCAGCGACTGGCTGGGCGCGCGCACCACCCTGCAACGCTGGTTCGCCGACCCGCTGATCAACACCTACAACGTCGACCGTGGCCTGGGGAACATCTTCACCCACGACCACTTCGGCCCCTCTACCCACCAGCAGATCGGCCTCTACGCCACGGTGCTCACCGAACCGGCCGGCTCCAGCTGGTACCACGCCGAAACCGGCCAGCCGCTCGGTAGCGGCCGGGAGGATGGTGGCCCTACCTCCTGGCAGGCGGTGATCGCCACCGGTGACCTGGATGGCGATGGCAAGAACGACAGCTTCCGTGAGTTCTTCATGGAGTACAGCGACTTCCAGCATGCCTACGAGGCGGGCGTCTACGTCGGCGCCGGGCCCGATGGCATCCCGAATGCGGGCGCCTACCCGACCTCCATGGACAGCTTCCGCTACGCCATCAACCCGCCCGTGCGCCAGTCCGGTGCCAACCTCTTCGAGTCGGTACACGAGGCCGCTGGCGGCCTGGTCCTGGGCTGCCCGAGCCGTCCCTGCCCGCAGGCCATCTCGGTGGATGACCCCGGCATGTTCGTCGTCAACTACCGCAACGAGCCGGTGGCCCTGCGCGTCTTCGACCCGAACAGGCTGGCCCCGGACGGCAAACCCGGCATGCAGGCCGATGGCCTGGCCGGCGACCTCGCACATGCGCTACAGACCCGCACCGACCGGGCCATCCCGGCGCTGAACCTGGCACCCAGCGCCATCAGTTCGGCCACCGGGCCGACCGGCGCCAGCACCAGCTTCCCGCCGCACATCAATCGCGGCGGCGACTTGCCGGGCGATCCCTTCACGCCGATGTTGCGCGCCTACTCCGGCGACAACGTGCGCCTGCGCATGCATGCCGGTGGCCATGAGGAAGAGCACAACGTCACCCTGCACGGCGTGAAGTGGCTGCATTCGGGCACCGGCTTCGGCAACAGCGGCAACTCCGGCTGGCGGGCTTCGCAGATGGTCGGCATCTCCGAGCAGATGGGCTTCGTCGCCCCGGTGACGATGATGTCCGGCAATACCGGCTATGAGGCCGCCGACTACCTGTACAACATGGACGCGTCCATCGAGGGCTACTGGAACGGCATCTGGGGCGTGATGCGCAACTACACCCAGCCGCGCAACGACCTGTTCGCCCTGCCCAACAACCCGCGCCCGGTGGCCTCGCGCAACACCACCCAGTTCGATGGCGTGTGCCCGCGCACCAGCCCCAATCCCAACGGCATCGGCACCCGCACCACGGTGCAGCGCAACTACGAGGTGGTCGCGGTGCTCGCCAACGACGTCCTGGGCAATCCGCTGGGCCTGACCATCGGCGACCCGGCCGGGGAGGGCCAGCATGTCGGTGGCCCGTTGAACCCGCAGGGTGGCACCCTGGTGTTCAATCCGCGGCCGGTGACCATCCCGCTGGTTACGGTGGTGGACGAGGAAGAGGGCGAGGTGTTCACCATCGGCGGCCAGTCCGGCCCGCTGCATGATCCCACCGCCATCCTCTACGTACGCAAGGCGGACCTGGACCCCACCACCGGCAAGCTGAAACCCGGCGTCCCGGTGGAGCCCCTGGTGCTGCGCGCCGCCGCCGGCGACTGCGTGAACATCACCCTGGAAAACCGCCTGCCGCTGGCGATGCCCGACCTGCCCAGCCGTGCGGTGATGCAGGGCCTGGTCAAGCGCGACCGCTTGAGCCCGCAAGGCGCCACCACCTTCAACAACAACATGCTGCGGCCCTCTAGCCATGTGGGCCTGCATACCCAGTTGCTGGCCTACGACATCACCAAGGCAGACGGCTTCAACGTCGGCATCAACCCGGTGCAGACTGTCGAACCGCGCGGCGCAGCGGGCGGAGCCTGGCCGTCGAAGACGTACAAGTTCTACGTCGGCCACCTGGAACGTGAAGGCAAGCCGGTGACCCAGCTCGGCCGCAGCGTCGACAACATCACTGCCACCCCGGTGGAGTTCGGCGGCTTCAACCTGCTGCCGGCCGACCCGATCAAGCAGGGCCAGAAAGGCCTGTCCGGCGCCATGAGCATCGCACCCCAGGGCGCCACTTGGATCGAGGACGCAGGCTCGCGCGCCGCCGCCACCGTGACCCCGCTGTCCGGCACGCCGTACCGCGACTTCTCGCTGGTTCTGCACAAGTCGCTGAACATGCGCTGGGCCAATGGCCGGCCGGTGGAAAACATGGCCTCCGAAGGCTTCGGCATCCCGGCCGATCCCAAGGACAACTCGGGCATGGCCGTGAACTACAAGAGCGAGCCCCTGTGGTACCGCTTCGCCAAGGCCCCGGATGCGCCCTTTGGCCACGCCCAGGGTCACGGCTGGGGCGACGTGCCCGACGCGCACATGGCCTACAGCAACGAACTGGTGGGTGGTGACCCGGTGACGCCGGTCCTGAAGGTCAAGCCGGGGCAGCCGTTCCGCACCCACGTGACCATGCCCTCTGGCGGCAGCCGTGGCATGACCTTCCAGCTCGACGGCCACCTCTGGGCGGTCAACCCCTTCGTCTCGGAGAAGACCGACCAGTGGGGCTACCCGCAGAAGAACGCCGGCGTCGGTTCGCTGCGCTTCGGCCTGAACCCGGCGGCCCTGTACATCGGCGCCCAGGAGAGCGTGCTGCCGGCCGCCCACTTCAGCCTGTGGATACCCAGTGCCGGCGGCGCCAACGGCGTGCCGGGGGATTACCTGTACCGGGACTACGCCGCCTTCGGCAACGTCGGCGGCGTCTGGGGCCTGTTGCGGGTGACCGGCGAGCCGTAAGGCCAAAGGTGTGAAACCGCGTAGGTTGGCGTAGAGCGAAGCGAAACCCAACGTCTTTGGGCGGGGCTGGCTTGTTGGGCTTCGCTTCGCTCGCGGGGCGCCGTCTGCCCCATCTCGTGAAAGCGCCTTTTCCCCACAAGAGGGGAATCCAGTGGGGAAAAGTCCGCTTTCTTCTCTTCGTCCCTGTGCAACCTGTTGAATTGACGGTCATTTGTCGCATGGCACAGGCATTGCTCGCGTATCAGGGCGAGGTCCGGAAGAGGGGATGCTAGGTGAGAGCTTCCAGTCTGTTGTTGATCGCCACGCTGACCGCCGCGACCGGTGCCGCCGAGCAGCCCGCCGACTCGCCCAATCGTCTGGTGCGCGACGGCGTGGCCATCGAGTTCGAGGCCCGGCCACTGGGCAGCGAGGGCGTGCTTACCGAAGGGATGTTCGCCGATATCCGCCTGCGCCTCACCGATGCCACCACCGGCCAGCCCCTGGCTGGGCAGGTGCCGGGCGCCTGGCTCGACCAGGCGCTGCCGGAAGGCCAGGCGGACCAGTGCAAGGTGCGCATCGGCACCTACCTCAAGGGCGTGCTCAGCGCCCGTCCGCTGGTGGACCTGAACAGCTACTACCTGGTGGTGATGAACAAGGATTCCGCCCTCACCGTGATCGACCCGGTGACCTCGGTGGGCGGCATCACCAGCACCCTGACCCGCGTCGCCCTCAAGCGTCCGCCGATGGACTGGGTCGCCAGCGCCGACGACCGCCTGCTCTACGTTTCCATGCCCAGCGCCGGCGAAGTGGCGGTGGTGGATATCAGCGAGTTCAAGGTGCTGGGCAACCTGCCCGCCGGACCCGAGCCGGTGCGCGTGGCGCTGCAGCCCGATGGCCGCTACCTCTGGGTGGGCAACAATGCCCGGCGTGGCGAAGAAGGCGGCGTCACCGTGATCGACACCCAGACCCGCAAGACCGTGGCGACCCTGACCACCGGTGGCGGCCATCACGAAATCGCCTTCAGCGCCGACTCGCGGCATGCCTTCGTCAGCAGCCGTGATGCCGGTCGGGTGACGGTGGTGGACATCGCCACCCTGAAGAAGCTGAAAGACATCGAAACCGGCCCGAGCCCGCTGTCGCTGGCCGTCTCGCCACTGTCCGGCGCGCTTTACGTCAGCGACGGCAAGGCCGGCAGCATCACCGTGATCGACGCCCGCAGCCTCAAGGTGCGCAAGGTGATCGAGGCCGGCCAGGGCCTGGGGCCGCTGCGCTTCACCCAGGACGGCCGCTTCGGCCTGGCGCTGAACAGCCTGGAGGACCAGGTGCTGGTGCTGGACGCCGGCAGCGACGAAATCGTCCAGCGCGCCGAGGTCACCGCCGAGCCCTACCAGCTGGTCTTCACCCGCGACTACGCCTACATCCGCGGCCTGGCCTCGCCGAAGGTGAGCATGATCAACCTGGAGTCCCTGGGCCGCGACCGCAAGCTCATCGTCCAGGCCTTCGAGGCCGGTCCGGCGGCCCCCAAGCTGGCCGGCGACCTGCCGCTGGCCGACAGCCTCAGCCAGGCTCGCGACGAGGGCGCGGTGTTCGTGGTCAACCCGGTGGACAACACCACCTACTTCTACATGGAAGGCATGAACGCCCCCATGACCGGCTACCTCAACCGGGGCCACACCTCCCGCGCCGCACGGGTCGTCGACCGCAGCATGCGCGAGGTGGAGCCGGGTGTGTACAGCAGCCGGGTCAAGCTGCCGGCGCCGGGCAAGTTCGACCTGGCGGTGATGCTCAACCAGCCGAAGATCGCCCACTGCTTCAGCGCCGAAGTCCAGCCCAACAAGGCCCTGGCCGCCCTGCACAGCAAGCCTCGGGTGGAGTTCCTCATCGACCAGCCGCAGGTGACTGCGGGCGCCACCGCCCAGTTGCGTTTCCGCGTCCTCCAGGGCGACGCCGACCAGCCGCAGGCCGGCATCGCCGACCTGCGCGTGCGCTACTTCCAGGCGCCCGCTTCGCCCCCTCGCGAAGTGGCCGCGGTGGAAGTGGGCGAGGGCGTGTATGAAGCGCCGATCGAGCTGCCACAGGCCGGCGCCTACTACCTGCACGTGGGCTCGGCGTCACTGGACATGCCCTTCGGCTCGCAACCCTATGCCAGCCTGCGCGCCGTCGCGGCACAGGCTCGCAACACCCCCTGAGGAACAAGCCATGGAACCTCTGAAGTCAGGCATCGCCGCACTGCTCGCCCTGGGCCTGATGGCCACGCCGGCGCAGGCGGAGCACAGCCCGGCGGAACACGCCGCGCACATGGCCACCCAGACTGCCGACCCCCACGCCGGGCACCAGGGGCACGCCGGCGCACAGTCGGGCGCCCAGGTGGCTTTCGCCGATGTCCCGCTGCTGGACCAGGAAGGCCGCGAGCTGCGCCTGAAGGACGACCTGGTGGGCGATCGCATCGTCGTCATGGGCTTCGTCTACACCAGCTGCACCACGGTCTGCCCGGTGATCTCGGCGATCCTGCAGAAGCTGCAGAAGCAACTGGGCGAGCGCGCCGGCCGTGACGTGCAGCTGATTTCCCTGAGCATCGACCCGCTGCGCGATACCCCCGAACGCCTGCAGGAGTATGCCGGGCGTTTCGACGCCGGCCCGGGCTGGCGCTGGCTGACCGGCAGCAGCGAAGCCGTGGCCGACACCCTCAAGGGGCTCGGCACCTGGACCGCGAACTACCAGGACCATCCGCCGCTGATCATGGTGGGCGACGGCCGCACCGGGCAGTGGACCCGCTTCTATGGCTTCACTGATCCCGCCGTGCTCATGGCGCGGGTCGACGAACTCAGTGCCGCCCGCGAACACAGCGTTCACGGCGCCCTTGCCCAGGAGACCCACCCATGAAGCGCCTGCTCCCGCTCGTCCTGGCCCTGGCAATGGCCAGCGGCGCCAGTGCCCACGAAGGCCACGAGGGCCATGAAAACCAGGCGTCTGCACCGGCCAATGCGCCCGCTGCCCAACCGCTGAAGGCCGGCGGCACCCGGGACGCGCAGACCTGGTTCACCGATACCCTGCTGCGTGACCAGAACGGCCGCGAGGTGCGCTTCTACAGCGACGTGCTCAAGGGCCGGGTGGTGATGCTCAACGTGATCTTCACCCACTGCAACGATGCCTGTCCGCTGATCACCCGCAAACTCAAGGAAGTGCGCGAAGCCATGGACGGGGACCTGGCCAGGCAGGTCTATTTCATCTCCCTGTCCAGCGATGCCGAGAACGACACGCCGGAAGTGCTCAAGGCCTTCGCGGCCAAGCACGGGGTGGATTCGCCCAACTGGATCTTCCTCACCGGCGACAAGGCCAACATGGACCTGGTGCTGTCGCGCCTGGGGCAGCTGGGAGATAGCCCCGAAGCCCATTCCACACTACTGATCGCCGGCGACGTGCCGAACAAACGCTGGAGCAAGATCCGCCCCGACGCGCCGGTGAATGCCATCGCCCAGCGCTTGCAGTTGATGACCATGCCCGTGGCCGGGCGCTGAAGGTGGCGGCCATGTGGCGGACACTTTTGCTGGCTGCATGCCTCGTCCAGGCGGGCGGAGCCCTGGCGCTGGAACTGAGCCCCGCAGAGGCGGCTGGCCGGCGCATCTACCTGGAGGGTGTGGGCTCGGCCAATGGCGAGATCAGCGCGCGGGTCGGTGCCGCCGACACCCTGGTACCTGCATCGCTGATGCCTTGCGCCAATTGCCACGGTGCCGATGGCCGCGGGCGGCCCGAGGGCGGCGTGCGTCCGCCGGACATTACCTGGCGGCGGCTCTCCACGCCCTACGGCCAGCGGCAGGCCAACGGCCGCAGCCACGGTCCCTACGATGAGGGGGCGCTGGCCCGTGCCGTGAGCGAGGGGCTGGACCCTGCCGGCAACCGCCTCGATCCGGCCATGCCGCGCTTCGTCATGTCCTTGCGCGACATGGCCAACCTCTCCGCCTACCTCAAGCGCCTGGAGGATGATCGCGACCCCGGCGTGGAGGAGGGCGAGCTGCGTCTCGGTACCCTGCTGCCGACCCGTGGACCGCTGGCGGATCTGGGGCATACGGTAGAGGCGGTGCTGCGCGGCGCCCTGGCCCAGGTCAACGATGCCGGCGGCATCCATGGCCGGAAGCTGACGCTGGTGGTGCGCGACTCCGGCACGAACCCGCGGGAGGCGGAGCGGGCGCTGGATCAGCTGCTCGGCACGGACCGGGTCTTTGCCTTGCTGGCGCCCATGGTGCCAGTGCTGGATGGCGAACTCTCCGAGCGCATCGGCGACGCCGGCGTGCCGCTGGTGGGCCCCCTGGCGCTGCTGGATGAAGCCCGCGCCAACCCCCTGGTATTCAACGCCTTGCCGGGCCTGCGCGAGCAACTTTTCGCCCTGGCCGGCTACGCCAGCAGCGACCTGGGCCTGAAGCAGCCGGAAGCCCTCGTGGCCTACCCTGGCGATGCTCGCCAGCAGGTGCTGGCCGAAGCCCTGGCGCTGCGTCTGATGGACCAGGGCTGGTCGCGGGTGCGCCTGCTGGGCTACGACACCAACAACACCGACAGCGTCCTGCAGCATGCCGCCAAGGAGGCCGAGGGTGTGTTCTTCCTCGGCCAGTCGGAGGACTTCGCCCGGCTCGCCGAGCAGCTCCAGGCGGCGAACCTGTCGCCCTACCTGTTCGCCGCCTCGTCCCAGGTGGCCAGCAGCGCCCTGGGCATCCCGCCGCGCTTCTCCCGGCGGTTGTTCCTCGCCTATCCCTTCATGCCTGCCGACATGACCCCGGAGGGCGAAGCGGCGCTGCTGGCGATCAGGCGCAGCCAGGGTCTCGGCAGCCAGCACGCGCTGCTGCAGGTCGGTGCCTATTGCGCCACCGTGCTGCTCAGCGAGGGGCTCAAGCGGGCGGGGCGCGAGGTCAGTCGCGACAAGCTGGTCAGCTCGCTGGAAGGCCTGCACGGCTTCCGCACCGGCCTGACCCCGGCCCTGAGTTTCGGTCCGGGGCAGCGCACGGGCCTGGCCGGCGCCCACATCGTCACCGTGGACCTGCATGAGCGCAGCTTCCAGCCGCTCGGCCGGTTCATCAAGGTGGAAAAGCGACTCTAGGGGAGGGCAGCGCATGAAGGGCAACCCCTGGCTCGGGCTGGTCATCGGCCTGCTCACGCCCCTGGTGCTGGCCGGGGAAACCGGCATCGCCGCGCGGGTCAATGGCACCGAGATCAGCAACTTCCGGCTGGAGCGGCACTTTGCCGACTACCTGAAGATCCAGGGTCGCCAGGTGGGGGCCATCCGCAGCCCGGCGGCCTACAAGCGGCTCAAGCGCGAGGCATTGCAGCAGCTGATCGACAAGGAGCTGCTGTGGCAGGAAGCCGAACGTCGCGGCGTGAGCGTGTCAGACGAGGAGGTCAGCGCCAGCCTGGCCGGGATGAAGGCCGCCTTCGGCGATACCCGCGGCTTCGAGCGCGCCCTGGCCGATGCCGGTTTCGACGAGGCCGGCTACCGCGACTACCTGCGCCGCGAACTGGTCGCCAGCCGCCTGCTGGACGAACTGGCGGAAGTCGTCCCGCCCGGAGAAAGCGAAGTGAACGCGGCCTACGAAAGCCTGAAGTCCCAGCTCGACCCGTCCCTGGACGCCACCCGCGGCAAGGCCCTGGTGCGCCAGTACCTCACCGGCCAGCGCATGGCCAAAGGGCGCGAGGCGGCGCTGGAAAAGCTGCGCGCGAAAGGCCGGGTGGAGGTGTTGGTGGCGTTGTAGAGGCGCTGTTTTGTGGGGGCATTCGCGAAGGATTCCCATGGAGTTCCGTGCAGCCCGCGGGAACTTCCTGCCCATAGAGCACTCACCCAAGCCATTCCCCACTTCTGGGGATAGCCGCTGGCCCGCTTCGGCCATTCCCCCGGTTTTGGGGAAAGCCCCGCGGGCGGGTAATTCAACCCCATTTGAAATCAGCGACTTAGCAAGCCTCGAGCGGCGGGGAATGGCTGGCACGATGCGTGCGTATATCCAGGCGAGGGCAGATTCCGGCAAGCCGGCATGCCACGGCCCCTGGAGGCAAGACCATGGACAGCCAACTCCTCGCGCAGCCTGTAGCGGAACGCTTCGATACCGAACTGATGCGCGCCGCGCGTCAACGTTCGGCCGAGCTGGGCCAGCGCCTGGTGGATGCCCTGGACGAGCTGGCCGACCTGCCACCCGATCTGTTCGCCAAGCGCCTGGGCAGCACCCTGCATTACCCGGTGCTGGCCTTCGAAGACCTCAGCCGTGGCACGCCCGATTTCGAGCGGATTTCCCTGGCGCAGGCGCTGAAACGTGAGTTCGTGCTGCTGGAGCTGGACGGGCAGACCCTCGGCGTGTTCGCCGACCCCTTCGACGAAGCCCGCCTGGCCTGGATCGAGGAGCAGCGCCAGGGCGCGCCGCTGCATCTGGTCCACCCGCGCGAACTGGCGGCCTTCCTGGAGCGCCATGAGGAGAGCTTCCACGCTGTCGAATCCCTGCAGGCCGAAGCCGGCTCGGTGCAGGAAAGCGAGATCCTGGAAACCCTCTCCCTGGCGCGCATCAGCGAAGACGCCAGCGTGGTGGTCAAGCTGGTCAACTCCACCCTCTACGACGCCCTCAAACTGCATGCCAGCGATATCCACCTGGGCATGACCGGTAGCGGCCTGTCCATCAAGTACCGCATCGACGGCGTGCTCGGCGGTTCCAGCCGGGTACCGGGCGTAGAGCTGGCCGAGCAGGTGATCTCGCGGGTGAAGGTGATGGCCGAGCTGGATATCGGCGAGAAGCGCGTGCCCCAGGACGGCCGCTTCAAGATCGGCATCAATGGCCGGCAGATCGACTTCCGCGTGTCCATCATGCCGAGCATATTCGGTGAGGATGCGGTGCTGCGGGTGCTCGACAAGCAGGACCTGGCCGATCAGGTCCACGGCGTGCGCCTGGAGTCCCTGGGTTTCGACGAAGACACCCTGCGCAGCCTGCGCCGGCTCGCCGCCGAGCCCTACGGCATGGTGCTGGTCACCGGCCCCACCGGCAGCGGCAAGACCACCACGCTCTACGCGATGATCACCGAGATCAACCACGGCGTGGACAAGATCATCACCATCGAAGACCCGGTGGAGTACCAGCTCCCCGGCGTGCTGCAGATCCCGGTGAACGAGAAGAAGGGCCTGACCTTCGCCCGTGGCCTGCGCTCCATCCTGCGCCACGACCCGGACAAGATCATGGTCGGCGAGATCCGCGACCCCGACACCGCGCAGATCGCCGTGCAGTCGGCGCTCACCGGCCACCTGGTGTTCACCACCATCCACGCCAACAACGTGTTCGACGTGATCGGCCGCTTCAGCCAGATGGAAGTGGATCCTTACAGCTTCGTTTCCGCCCTCAACGCCGTGCTGGCCCAGCGCCTGATCCGCCTGGCCTGCCCGAGCTGCGCCGAGGCTGTGCAGCCGGGAGAGGAAGAACTGCTGCTCTCCGGCATCGACCCCGCCAGCGCCCACCAGTACCGCTTCGTCATCTGTCCGGGGTGTGGCCATTGCCGGGGCACCGGCTATCGCGGACGCACCGCCATCGCCGAGCTGCTGCGCCTGGACGACGACCTGCGGCAACTCATCATCGAGCGCCAGCCCATCAGCCGCATCAAGGACCTGGCGGTCAGGCGCGGCCTGCGCCTGCTGCGCACTTCGGCCCTGGAGCTGGTCCGCGAAGGCCGTACCACGCTGGAGGAGATCAACCGTGTCACTTTTGTGGCCTGAGGCCTGCACCGCCGTGCTCGGGCCCCGCAGCGTGGGCCTGTACCTCAGCCGCGACCAGCGCTGGCTCGGCCGCGCCGATTTCGACTGCGTTGGCGGCCTGGCCTGGCCGGGCGCCATGGCCGCGCTGGAGTCCCTGCTGGCCGCGCGCGAACCCGGCCGCGGGGAGCTGCGGGTGGTGCTTTCCAGCCATTACACGCGCTTCTGCCTGGTGCCCTGGAGCGAGGCCATCAACAGCCCCGAGGAATTGGCCGGCTATGCGCGCCTGTGCTTCGAGGATATCTACGGCGAAGCGGGCGATGGCTGGAGCCTGAAACTCTCACCGGAAGCCGCCGGCCATCCGCGTCTCGCCGCTGCCGTGCCGGAGGAGCTGCTGGCGCGGCTGCGCGACCTGGCCAAAGGCTGCAGCCTGCGGCTCGCGTCGGTGCAGCCTTACCTGATGGCGGCGTTCAACCGCCACCGCGCCGACCTGGCGCTGGACGACTTTCTCTTCCTGGTGGCCGAGCCCGGCCGCGGCAGCCTGCTGCTGGCCCGTGGCGGCCGCTGGGCGGCGGTGCGCTCGGTGGCACTGGATGACAGTGACGCTGCCCTGAATGACCTGATCGCCCGCGAAGGCGAGCTCCACAGCCTGGAGCAGGACGGGCCGGTCAATTGCTTCCTGCACGCCCCGGGGCGCGCGGCTTCGGTCGCCGACGGCATCGCCCGTCTGGAGCTTGAACTGCCGGCTGCTGCGCAAGGCGATCCGCTCTTCGCCATGGCCATGACGGTGAACTGACATGCGTCCGATCGATCTCGACTTCCAGCGCAAGGCCTTCTCCACCATCCCTGGCTGGATTCTCCTGGGCGGCGGGATGCTGATGGCGGTCGTCATGCTCGGCCTGCACCTGCAGACCGGCGAAGAGCGCCAAGCCCGCAGCGCCGAACTGGAACGTGTCGAGCAGCAACTGCTGAGGCGCGGCCTGCGCCAGGCGCCCCTGTCCGCCGGCGAGGAGAAGGCCCGTGCCGCCAGCATGGCGGAGCTGCGCCGCATCACCGCACAGATGAACCTGCCCTGGGACGGCCTCTTCGCCATGCTCGAAGCCCAGCCGCGCAAGGACATCGCCCTGCTGTCCCTGGCCCCGGATGCCCGCAAGGGCCAGCTGCGCATCGCCGCCGAAGCGCGCGACCTGCCGGCCATGCTGGCGTTCCACCGCGACCTGGAAGCCAGCGACGCCCTGAGTGACGTCTCGCTGCTCAACCACGAAATGGTCACCGAGCAGGCCGAGCGTCCCATCCGTTTCAACCTGCTGGCGAGCTGGGGGGTGAAGGATGCGCGTCCCTAGGCTGATCCTCATCGAGCAGGTCCAGCGTCTCGGCTGGCCGGGGCTGGCTGGTGGCGCGCTGCTGCTGCTGGCCCTGGGCTACGCCGTGCTCGGCCTGCTGCCGGCACGCCAGGCCCTGGCCAGCATGGAGCGCCAGCTGCTGGAAGATCGTGAACAACTCGCTGCGGCTGCCGCCCCGACGGTCAGCAAGCCGGTCAGCGGCGCCTCATTGGCGGCGCTGGAGGAATTCCGCCGCAACCTGCCGGCGCAACTGGACGCCACCGGCGCCATCGACCGCATCTACGGGCTGGCCCAGGAGGAGGGCATTTCCCTGGCCCGGGGCGAATACGCCCTCGGACTCGACCCCAAGACGCGCCTGGCGCGCTACCAGGTACTGCTGCCGGTGCGCGGCAGCTACCCGCAACTGCGCCGCTTCCTCCACGGCCTGCAGACGCAACTGCCGGCCCTGGCCCTGGAAGAGGTGGAACTCCAACGCAAGCAGATCGCCGATTCGGAACTCGAAGGGCGCATCCGCATGACCCTGTATCTGGCGAGGTGACCATGGCACGCCGTCTGTTCTGGTTGGCATTCCTCGGCTTGGCCGCCGTACTGGCGGTGGTTCCCGAATTCTTCGACGACCAGGCCGAACTCCTCGCCATGCCGCGCGCCCGGCAACTGGCGCCGGCAACGGTTGAAAGCGCGCCGACGCCGGCCGTGGCGCCTGCGGTGGTGCCCCAGGTGGCGGTTCCGGCGGCCGACCTGTTCGCCTCGCAGAGCTGGTACGTGGCCCCGCCGCCACCGCCGGTGATGGCCGCTCCGGTGCTGCCGCCGCCGGCACCGGCCAAACCCGCCGCGCCGCCGCTGCCGTTCAAGTTCATCGGCAAGCTGGACGATCGCCGGGCGCTGCAGGTGTTCCTGTTGCGCGGCGAGCAGGTGCTGGTGGTGCGTGAAGGCGACCTGATCGACAAGACCTACAAGGTCCAGCGCATCGATGCCGAGAAAATGACCCTGGTCTATCTGCCCCTGGACATCGCCCAGACCCTGACCGTGGGGAGTGCGCTATGAATCGCCTGGCGTGGTACCTGGCGCTGGTGCTGCTGGCCGGCTGCACCACCAGCCCGGCCCAGCGCGAAGGGCTGGACCTGATCGACTCCGGCCAGTTCGAAGCGGGCCTGGCCAAGCTGGAACAGGCCGCCCGCGAATCGCCCAACGACGTTGGCGCGCAGATGGCCGTGACCACCCAGCGCGCCCGGGCGGTGAAGGCGCTGCTGAGCAATGGCGACCTGGCCCGCACCCAGCGCGACTTTTCCACCGCGCGGCTGAACTACGAACGGGTGCTGCGCATCGAGAAGCACAACCAGCGTGCGCTGGACGGCCTGCATGTGATCGAGCAGCAGCGCAACATCCAGGACATGCTGCGCCTGGGCCAGACCGACCTGCGCCGGGGCGATGTGGTGGGGGCCGCGCGGCAGGTGCGTGGCATCCTCGCCCTGGACCCGGAACACGAAGGAGCCCTTGAGCTGCAGCGCAGCATCGAGATGGTCCAGGCGCGCTCCGTCGCGCCCTATCCGCAGCTGCGTTCGCGTCTGGATCGTCCGGTCACCCTGGAGTTCCGCGATGCCAACCTGAAGGTGATCTTCGAAGTGCTGGCGCAGACCTCGGGGCTGAATTTCATCTTCGACAAGGATGTGCGCCCGGACCTCAAGGCCACCATCTTCGTCCGCGACGTGCCGATCGAGGACGCGGTGGATCTCCTGCTACAACAGAACCAGCTGCACCAGCGGGTGGTGAACGACAACACCATCGTCATCTACCCGGACTCGCCGCAGAAGCTGAAGGATTACCAGGACCTGGTGATGCGCACCTTCTACCTGACCAACACCGACGCGGCCACGGCGATGAACCTGGTCAAGACCCTGCTGAAAACCCGCGACGTGTTCATCGACGAGCGCCTCAACACCCTGACCATGCGCGATACGCCTGACGCCGTGCGCATGGCCGAGCGGCTGTTCCAGGCCCAGGACCAGTCCAACCCCGAGGTGGTGCTGGAGGTGGAGGTGATGGAGGTGTCGCGTCAGCGCATCCTCGACCTCGGCCTGCAGTGGCCCAACACCTTCGGGGTGATCAACAGCGACGGTTCGCCGGTGACCATCCTCGACCAACTCAAGGGCATCGACTCCGGGCGGATCACCATCTCGCCGTCGCCGCAGCTGAAGATCAACGCCCAGGACAACGACGTGAACACCCTGGCCAGCCCGGTGATCCGGGTCAGCAACCGCGAGCAGGCGCGGGTCCACATCGGCCAGCGGGTGCCCATCGTCAGCGCCACCTCGGTGCCCTCCACCCAGGGCCCGGTGATCACCGAGAGCATCACCTACCTGGACGTCGGCCTGAAGCTGGAGGTGCAGCCCACGGTGCACCTGAACAACGAGGTGGCGATCAAGGTCGCCCTGGAGGTGAGCAACGCCACGCCGCTGCCACCGACCCAGAACGGCACTATCCCGGTCCAGGTGGACACCCGCAACGCCCAGACCACCCTGCGCCTGCGCGATGGCGAGACCCAGGTGCTGGCCGGCCTGGTGCGCAACGACCAGCTCGCCAGTGGCAACAAGATCCCCGGCCTCGGCGATATCCCCGGCCTGGGCCGGCTGTTCGGCAGCAACAAGGACACTGTCGGCAAGTCCGAGCTGGTGCTTTCCATCACGCCGCGCATCGTCCGCAACCTGCCGTATCAGAGCCCCTACGACATGGAGTTCCCGTCGGGCACCGAGAGCAGCATGCGCGTGCCGACAGTGCGCGGCCCGGTGGAAGCCCTGGGCGTGGAACTGCCCGATGCGCCGGCGGTGGTGGTCAGCCCCGCCCCCATCAGCGAGAGGCCCTGAAGCATGAAACGCCAGGCTGCCTTCTCGCTGATCGAACTGGTGGTCGCCATGGCCATCCTCGGCCTGCTCGCCAGCATCGCCGCACCGCTGGCCGAAACGGTGATCCGCCGGGGCAAGGAGCAGGAGCTCAAGGCCGCCCTCTACGAAATCCGCGACGCCATCGATGCCTACAAGCTGGCAGCCGACGCCGGGCACATCGAGAAGTCCGCCGGCAGCAGCGGCTATCCGCCGTCACTGCAGGTGCTGGTGGATGGCGTGCGCGACCTGCGCAGCGTCAAGGGCGAACGCATCTACTTCCTGCGCCGCATTCCCCGCGATCCCTTCGCCGATGCGCGCCTGGAACCGGCAGAGAGCTGGGGCCTGCGCGCCTACGCCAGCCCCGCCGACGACCCGCGCCCCGGCGCGGACGTGTTCGACGTCTATTCCCTGGCCAAGGGCGACGGCCTCAACGGCACGCCGTACCGGGAGTGGTGAAGATGGAACGGCACAAGGGCTTCACCCTCATCGAGCTGCTGGTGGTCATGGCCATCATCGCCACCCTGATGACCATCGCCGTGCCGCGTTACTTCTCCAGCCTGGAGAACTCCAAGGAAACCACCCTGCGCCAGAGTCTTGCGGTCATGCGCGAGGCGCTGGACCAGTACTACGGCGACACCGGGCGCTATCCTGATTCGATAGAGGAGCTGGTTGTCCAGCGCTACCTGCGCGCCCTGCCGCTGGACCCGATGACCGAGCGCACGGACCTGTGGGTGGTACTGCCGCCACCGGACGGCGCACCGGGCAGCGTCTACGACGTCAAGAGCGGCGCCCCCGGGCGGGCGCGGGACGGGAGCCTCTATGCGGACTGGTGAGCAGGGTTTCACCTACCTCGGCGTGCTCTTCCTCGTCATGCTGATGGGGATGTCGCTGGCCGGTGCAGGGCAGCTCTGGTCCACCGCCAGCCAGCGCGCCCGCGAGCGCGACCTGCTCTGGGTCGGCAGCCAGTATGCGCAGGCCCTGCGCAGCTACTACCGGGCGTCGAACAGCGTGCCGCAGTACCCCGCGTCACTGGAAGACCTGCTGCAAGACAACCGCTTTCCCCAGGCTGTGCGCCACTTGCGCCGGCTCTATCCCGACCCCATTACCGGCAGCCTCGACTGGGGCCTGATCCGTTCCTTCGACGGGCGCATCGCCGGCGTCTACAGCCAGTCCCGCCAGCGGCCGCTGAAACAGGCGCACTTCCCTCCGCAATGGGTGGAATTCGAGGGCCTGGGCAGTTATGCCGACTGGCACTTCGTCGCCGAGAAGGCCTTCATGGAAGGCACGCGCAACGGGGTGTCGAGATGAGCCGCGCACCCTGGCTGGCCATGCTCGCGCTGTGCTGCGTGCTGGGTACGGCGCGCGCCGAAGACGACGAGTTCATGGGCTTCATCATCGACTACACGATTTCCCACATCGGCCACGACTTCTACCGCTCCTTCAGCGAGCGCCTGCGTGATACCAGCAAGCTGGATTTCAACCTGGTGGTGCGCGAACGCCCCGATGCCCGCTGGGGCAGCCTGGTCTGGGTGGAGTACGAGCAGCGCGTGCTCTACCGCCAGTTTCTTCCGCCGAACACCGCGGAACTCAAACCCACCGCCTACGCGGCGGCCGACATGGTGCTGGAGGCGATCGCCCGGCAGAAGCTGCAGCGCCTCCTGCAAGACACTTACGACATGGAGAGGGACGAACTATGAACAAGAACAGACTTGCCCTGTGGCTGCTCGGGTTCGGCCTGGTCGGTTCGGTCCAGGCCACCGAACTGGTGTACACCCCGGTCAACCCCTCGTTCGGCGGCAACCCGCTGAACGGCACCTGGTTGCTGAACAACGCCCAGGCGCAGAACGATCACGACGACCCGGATTCGCGCTCGACTGCCGCCAGCCGGCAGAGCGCGCTCCAGCGCTTCACCAGCTCGCTGGAGTCGCGCCTGCTGTCGCAGTTGCTGACCAATATCGAGAGCGGCAACACCGGCAGCCTCACCACCGACGCTTTCATCATCAACATGATCGATGACGGTGGTGAGCTGACCATCGTCATCACCGATCGCGCCACGGGCGAAGTTTCGGAAGTCGTCGTCAACGGCCTGCTCCCCTAATCCAGGCATCGACAGGAAGCCATGACCATGAACAGAGTGCTGATGCTGGTCCTGCTGCTCGCCACCCTGCAAGGCTGCGGTCTGCGCCAGCCGATGCCGGCGGATACCGAGGGCCAGGTCCCGACCCTGACCCCGCGTGCCTCGACCTATTACGACCTGCTCAACCTGCCCCGGCCCAAGGGACGGCTGGTGGCGGCGGTGTACGGGTTCCGCGACCAGACCGGCCAGTACAAGCCGAACCCGGCCAGTTCCTTCTCCACCAGCGTCACCCAGGGCGCCGCCAGCATGCTGGTGGACGCACTGCAGGCCAGCGGCTGGTTCATGGTGCTGGAGCGCGAAGGCCTGCAGAACGTGCTGACCGAGCGCAAGATCATCCGCGCCTCGCAGAACAAGCCCAACACCCCGGCGAACATCCAGAGCCAGCTGCCGCCCTTGCAGGCCGCCAACCTGTTGCTGGAGGGCGGCATCATCGCCTATGACACCAACGTCCGCAGTGGCGGCGAAGGCGCCCGCTACCTGGGCATCGGTGCCTCCCACGAGTACCGCGTGGACCAGGTATCGGTGAACCTGCGCGCGGTGGACGTGCGCAGCGGCATGGTTCTGGCCAATGTGATGACCTCCAAGACCATCTACTCGGTGGGGCAGAGCGCCAGCGTGTTCAAGTTCATCGAGTTCAAGGAGCTGCTGGAGGCCGAAGCCGGCTACACCACCAACGAACCGGCGCAGCTCTGCGTGCTGTCGGCCATCGAATCCGCCGTGGCCCACCTCATCGCCCAAGGCGTGGAACGCCACCTGTGGCAGGCCGCCGGCGACCAGCCGCTGGAGCAGACCTCGCTGAAGAAATACATGGGCGCACAGGCGTCGATCGAGTAGGGCAGGGCGGTGCCCTGCCTGGCGAGTGAATTCGCCCCCACAGGGTGAGTGCACGGGCCTGAGGGTCTGCACGGACAGCCCCCTCTCCTGCTTGCGGGAGAGGGTTGGGGAGAGGGCAGCTGGACCCGGCTGGGATTCCCAGAGGCAGACCTGCGGTCTGCTTGGCGATTGAAATCGCCCCCACAAGGATTCCGGACTGGCCCCGGTCGGTAGCCCGCCACAGGCACAGAGCGTAGGGTGCGCTGTGCGCACCGCCTCCAAGCCCCAGCGAAACCGCCGGTGCGCACGGCGCACCCGTAGCGCGAGTTCCCTTCTTCACAAACCAATCTCCTTCACCACCGCGACCTGCTCCACCCCTTCCACCCACCATTTGAGTCGCGCTTGCACCCGCGTTCCTGGTGCCAGCCTGAGGGTGTTGCGCACCGGGCAGTCTTGCCTGGCCTTGCCCTGCTGGCGTGACTGGCTTTTGCCTGCCGGGCCCTGGGCGGTGACCAGGAGTTCGTAGCGGATGGCCGCGCCTGCGGGTTCGAAGCACAGGCGCAGCTCGGCCTGGCCGGGGGCCTGGGGTTGCAGCTGGAGGCTGGCGCTGGCCAGCAGGGCGGCGAGGAGCATGGCAAAAAAAGCCGCCGCCCATGCAGGGCGGCGGCGCAGGGGCGTTACTGCTGGGAGACGATGGCGACGTTGCCGGTGCCGGTCTGGTTGACGTTGGCGTTCATGTTGAGGCTGCTCTGGGTGACGGTGGCCTGGTTGTCCGAACCCACCTGGTTGATGGCGGTAATGTTGTACATGCCGGCCTGGGTGATGCTGGTCATGTTGCCGATACCTTCGCTCAAGCCTTCGGCCAGGTTGTTGCTGTCGCTCTGGCTGATGGTCAGGGTGTTGTCGTCGCCCAACTGGTCGAAGTACAGCTCGTTGAAGCTGCCTTCCTGGGTGAAGTTGGCGGTGTTGCCGTTGCCGTCCTGATTCAGCACCACCGTCTGGTCGGCGCCAAACTGGCCGCCTAGCGGGTCTCCCTGCCAGTTGCTGGCGAAAACGCTGTTGCCGTCGCCGCTCTGGGTCACGGTCATGCCCAGGCGCTCGCCTTCCTGGTAGGTCAGGGCAAAGTTGCCGCCTCCGGTCTGGGTCAGGGTGGTGGTGGAGTCGGTGGCCCCGTACTGGTCGGCCCAGGCGGCGTTGGTGTCGCCGTTCTGGATCACGGTGGCCAGGTTGTTGGAGCCGAAGCTCTGGTCGACCACCACTTCGTTGAGCGCGCCGCCGCCCTGCTCAACGCTGACCTGGCCGCCTTCCTGGTCGCTCTGCCAGACCTCGATGTAGCCGATTTCTCCGGTCTGGAGCACGTCCACCCGGTTGCCGTTGCCCTGGCTCTGGTCGACGTAGCTGATGTTCAGCTCGCCGCTTTGCTGGATGCCGATGAGGCTGCCAGTCTGGTCGACCTGCCAGGTACCGGATTCGTTGCCGGTGCCGCTCTGGTCGATCGTGGTCCAGTTGTCCGCGCCGAAGAGCTGCTCGGCGCTGGCGATGTTTTCCGAATCGACCTGGTTGATCACGACGCTGCTGCCGATCTGGCTGTCCTGGATGCTGAACGCGTCGTTGTAGTTACCGTCCTGGGTCACTGTGGTTTGGCTGGCGTCGTTGAACCACTGCTCGCTGTGGGCTGCGTTCCACTCGCCTGTCTGGTTGTGGGTGATCTGGCCTCCGAAGTCGCTGCCCTGCACGCCGGTGGAGGCGTTGAACTCGCCGTTCTGGGTCTGGGTCACGACGCTGGTGCCATCCGACTGGTCGGCGAATGCGTCGTTTCCAGTACCGGTCTGGTTCTGGGCCGCGGTGGTCGGGGCGGCGTTCTGCTGCACTTCGGCGACGTTCTCGACGCCGCTCTGGGTCTGGTTGGAGGTGCTGTCGTCGGCGAAGGCCTGGATGCTGACCAGGGCCAGGATTGCGGCGGCAAGCGGCTTGTACTTGAACATGGTATTGCCTCCTGGGGATGGTTCCCTGCGAATACTTCGGGTCGTGAGTTCGCCTTCAGTGCTGGATCACCTGCACGCTCAGGCCGTTTCCGTACTGGGTGATGCTGCTGTTCAGTCCTTCCCCGGACTGCGTGATGGTTGCGCTGTTGTAGTCGCCGACCTGGTCGATTCCGGCGCGATTGTTGGCGCCGCTCTGGGAGATGTAGGCCTGGTTCCCCGTGCCCTGCTGGGAGATGGATGCCAGGTTCTGCACACCTTCCTGGAGGATGTAGGCCTCCTGGTCGCTGCCGTTCTGGATGATCTGCCCCAGCAGCGACTGGCCGTTCTGGGTCAGCAGCGCGACGTTCGCCTCGCCCAGTTGGCGCACCAGGGCCTGCTGGTCCAGGGGGGCGTCTTGCGGGCTGGCGAGGTCGACGTTGCCGCCGGCCAGGTCGTAGTTTTCCATCAAGTCCGCCGCCGGCAGCGCGCCGCTGCCCAGCCCGAGGGCGAACAGGGTGGCGAGGCGCAGCACGGTGGCGGTGTTCATGGCCAGGCTCCTAGCGCGGTGCGATCGGCACGGTGCGCACCGTTCCCGCGGAGGTGGTGATGGTCGCGGTCGGGTTTGCGGTCGGGAGCACGTTGGTGGTGGTGACCGACACCCGCCAGCGCCCGCTGGCCGGCACCGATACGCTGCCCAGGTCCGTCAGGCCGGCGTTGGTGGTCACCTGTACTCGCACGCTGTTGCCGGTCGTTACCGAGGTGGTGCCGTCCAGGCTCCAGGTCACCCGGCCGTTGGAGCGCAGGGTGAACTCGCTGGTGGCCACGGTGAAGTTCTCCGCGGCAGTCGGCGGCGGCGTCACCTGCACGGTCACCGTGGCCGGGGCGGAGAGGGCACCGAAGGCGTCCTGGACCTGGTAGGTGAAGGTGGCGGTGAAGGCCGTGGTGAACGAGGCCGGTGGCGTGTAGATGATGCTGGTGCCGCTGATGCTCGCCGTACCCTGGTTCGGCGCGGTCAGGTTGACGATGCTGAGCGGCAGGTTGCCTTCCGGATCACTGTCGTTGGCCAGCACGTCGATGGTCACCGGTACGTTCAGGGTCGCGGCGGTATCGGCGACGGCCACTGGCGGCTGGTTCGGGCTGACGCTGACAGTGACGGTGGCCGGCAGCGAAGTCTCGCCACGCGCGTCCATCACACGGTAGGTGAAGGTTGCGACAAGCGGGCTGTTGACCACCGGCGGCGGCGTGTAGACCAGGACAGCGCTGCCGTTCTGGGTCACGCTGCCCTGACCGTCGCCCGGCTGGGTGTAGCTGGCGATGGACAACGGCAGGTCGCCGTCGGCGTCGGTGTCATTGAGCAGCACATTGATGTTCACCGGTACACCGAAGCCAGTGCTGACACTGTCGTTCTGCGCCACGGGCGGCTGGTTGGGCACTTCCTCCGGCGCACTGCCGACCACGACCACCGGCTCGGTATCGGCACCGCCTGCGGCGGACTTCACCGTGACGACGGCTGGCGGCTGGGACAGGTCAGTTACCCGCAGGGTCTGCAGGACACCCGCCTTGGTCATGCGGCCGAAGCCCTGGACAGCGAGATCGGGAATCTGCGTCTCATCGCTGGAACTGGCCTCGACGGTCAGCGAACGATCGGCCCAGTTGTAGCGAGCGGCGCTGATCTTCACCACGTCCGTGACGTCACGGGAAACCGCGGTCGGCTTGGTGGTGCCGGACGGGTCGGACCCGGTGACCACCACGAAGGGCGGAATCACGGCCGGGGCCGGATTGTGGGCGAAGAAGTAACCGCTGCCGTCATTCACCATATCCTGCAGACAGGCCGGTCGGGCAGTGCCTTGCAGCAGATCCAGGGTTTCCCGGTAGCAGAGTTCGGCGTTGGCCGGACCGTTGGCGAAGACTTCCAGGCGGGTGCCCTGGCTGGTGCGCCGGTAAGTGGCCCGATCGATTTCCACCGCGGTGGGGGCACGGGAGTCCAATATCTTGCCCCTGACTGTGAACAGGTCGGTGCGGATGGTCCCCGCCGGCCCGCTGATTTCGACGTAGTTGGTGCCGAAGGGGCTGCCTGTTACGGTCGTGGCAATGTTGGGATCACCAATGAACTGCTCTTCTTCTCCTGTTTCCGGGTTGGTGGCCCTGTAGGGATAGCCTGCACCTTTGAGGAAGGGGCCGACGTCACCGTTGAGGGCTCCGGTGAAATCGACCGGCCCACCGATGCCGAGATCGCGAGTCATGTTGATGGCGCGCCGGCCACCTCTGTCTGCGATATCCGTCGCGGTCACGTTGAAGACCTCCACACCATAGGGGTGGGTGATCGTGTATGTGCCAGGCGTGGGGATAGTGGCGCGGATACGGATGCGCGCGAAGCTCTGCTGTTGGCCCTGGATGGGAATCTCCTGGGCGAAGGCAGCTTCGATGGCGGCGGTGTAGACCTCCAGGCCGTAGTTGGCCGCATCCGGTATGCGGGCTTGGGCCATGTACCAGAACGCCTCGCCGGGCCAGTTGTTGGGGAAGACCATCGGCTGCTGGGGATTGAAGCCGCCTTCGGCAGTCAAGCCGCACATGTTGCCACCGGTGAGGCTGAGTGCCTTGGACTGGCAGAGTTCCAGGCTCAGGCCTTCGCTATCCCGGTACCAAACGGGGTAATAACCGGTGGCGGCTGTGTATGGACCCGGGTCGACCGCATCGAGGGCGGCCTGCGCCATGTCACTACTTGCCACGGCGAGACCCAGGGTTGTGAGAAGCAGGCAGGACCACTTGTTCATGTTGCCTCCTGGCGCTTGAGCGCTCGGCTCTGGGGTCGCTTAGGGAAGAATGACCACTTCTTCGGTATCACTGCCGCCGAACTCCGAGGTGACGGTGACCGTCGCCGGAGGGTTGGGGGTGAAACCGGTGATCAAGGTCTTGGTTGCGCCGTTGCCGATGCTGAGCGAGCCGATGAGCGCGCCGCTGGTGGAGGTGGCGGTGAGCGCGGGCGGATTGGTCTCGTCGCTGCTGCTGGCTACCACGGTCAGCTGGCCGGAGTTCAGGCTGTACTCGGCGCGCTGGATCTGGACCAGATCCACCAGCGGTGCGCTCACTGAGTTCGGCGTGTTTTCCGGGATGGCGATGCTGTTATCGACATTCACGGTGACGCTGGCCGGCAATGAAGGATTGCCAGTGGACTGGCCATACCAGCTACCAGTGGCGTTGGCCTCGGTCATGGTCACGGTGGCTCCCGCAGCATCTTCATAGTTGGCGGTACCGGGTGGCGGCGGCGCCAGCGCGAAGACGTCCTGCTGGGCACTGGTACTTGCTGCGCCGGTTGCGCGCGAGTAGGTCGCACGCTGGACGATTACCGGGGTCGGCCGCTGCACCGCGGAGAGCTTGCCGGAGACGGAGAACAGGTTGGTGGTCAGGTCGATGCCGCCGGGGCCCTGGATGCGCACGTAGTTGGTATTGAACGGGCTGCCGGTGACCGGCTCTTCCAGGTTGGGGTCGCCGATGAAGCGTTCCGTTTCGCCGGTATCCGGGTTCACCTCGGTGTAGGGGCCGTTGACGCTGCGCAGGAACGGACCGAGGTCGCCGCGCAGGGCGCCGGTGTAGTTCTTCGCCGGGCCGATGCCGAGATCGCGGGTCATGTTGATGCCGCGATCACCGTCGGTGCCAAAGTCTTCCGGGGTGACCTCTATCACTTCCACACCATAGGGATGGGTGATGGTGTAGGTCCCGGGGGTGGGGACATCCACCCGGATGCGGATGCGGGCGAAGCTGACCTGGTTACCGTCTTTGGGCTCTTCCGCCGCGAAGGCCGCTTCCAGGTGTGCGATGTAGGTGAGGTCGATGCCACTGGCAGCGTCGACGATAGTGGCGTCGGCGGTGTACCAGAAGGCTTCAGGCGGGAAGTTGGTGGGGAAGACCACCGGCTGGGTGTCGTCGAATACGCCGGGCTCCGGTGACAGCGTGCACATGTAGCTACCAGGAGCCCGGCTGCTCTGGGTCTTCGACAGGCAGAGGTCAAGGGTGCGGCCGTGGGTGTCCTGGTACCAGGCGGCGAAGGAGCCGTTTTCGGGGGTGTAGGGGCCAGGGTCTACGTCGAACAGGGCGGCAGGCGCCTGGTTCGCCGCGACGATCAGAAGTATCGAGGTGGTGGCCTTGGAGATTGTGCGTTGCATGAGCTTTCCCTCTTGCAATGTGGGCGCCTTGCTGCGGATTCGCGTTGCCACAGGCTGGCAGCCCGGTTCTCCGCAACGAGCGTGCCAGTGTTGTGAAATCACCTCGCCAGGCCGCGTGGTTAACGGCTTCCGGTTGCAGCGGAGAAAATCGCCGCCGCCGCCACCGAGGTGGGGGAGTCCCCCAGAACTGGGTGAATTTGGGGGTGGTGGCGGTGTGGGGAAATGCCGGGGAAATGCCGGGGGAAACCGTGGAAGCCCTGTGCTGCGGGGCTTTCAGGGAAATTGGGCAAAACAGGCCTGGTTTATGCACTGGCACAAGCGTCCAAGGCCGCCCGGTTGGCATGACGGGAGGAACCCATCACGCAACGCATAGGAAGGTTTCCATGAGCGCTCTGTCTGTGATCCGGGATAGGTACGCAATCGGCAAGACCGGCGATTCGCCGCCGCCGCCATTCAACCTGTTGCGCTGGTTCTCGCTGGTCAGCCTGGTGGTGATCGCCAGCGTGGCCATCGGCCTTGGGATCATCTCCACGCGCTTCGTGATGACCGAGAGTATCGAACGCGACGCGATGCTCAGCTCGCAGTTCATCCAGGCCATCGCCTCGGCCGAGATCCGCCATGTGGCGCTGCCGGCGAGCATGACCATGGGCGAGCTGCTGGACGCCCGCCAGGACGGCCACCACCCGCAGAGCATGATGGAGGCGCGGCAGCGGGCGCGCGATGAATTCCTCGATCACATCGCCATGCTGCCCGATGCCCTGCTGGCCAATATCTACGGCGCCGACCGGGTGATCGTCTGGTCCACCAACCCGGCGCTGGTGGGCAAGGACATGAGCGGCAACGAGGATCTGGAGCGAGCCTTCTCTTCGCCGCGGCAGGTGGCCAGCAGCTACGAGGAGGTCAACAGCGGGCGCAGCGAGCAGAAATTCCTCCGTGCACCGCGCACCCTGTTCATCGAGAACTACATCCCGCTGCTGGACGATCAGGGCGGCGTGGCGTCGGTGGTGGAAATCTACAAGGAGCCCCGCGACCTGGTGCAGCGCATCCAGCGTGGCTTCGCGCTGATCTGGCTGGCCACCGTCATCGGCGGCGGGCTGATCTACTTCGGCCTGTACTGGATCGTGCGCCGCGCCCAGGGGCTGCTGGCCCAGCAGCAGAGCCAACTGATCGCCAACGAAACCTTCGTTGCCCTCGGCGAGATGTCCTCCGCGGTGGCCCACAGCCTGCGCAATCCGCTGGCGTCGATCCGCTCCAGCGCCGAACTGGCCGCGGAACTGGTGCCCCCGCCGGTGCAGAAGAACATCACCGACATCATCACCCAGGTGGACCGCATGTCGAAGTGGGTGCGCGAGCTGCTGATTTCGGCACGGCCGATGTCCGGTGAGGTCGAGGCGGTGGAGCCGGTGGCGGTGATCAGCGAGGCACTGCATGGCTTCGAACAGCAGATCCGTCACGCCGGTGTGCGGGTGGAGTTCCATGCCGAGTCGGCGCCGGCGGTGGTCAGTCACCGGGTGCTGCTGGCGCAGGTGCTCAACAGCCTGTTCGCCAACGCCATCGAGGCCATGCCCAACGGCGGCCTGCTGCGCATCGAACTCAATCCCGACAGCACCGGCAAGCGCCTGCTGCTGGCCGTCACCGATACCGGCCAGGGCATGACGCGCAAGCAGGAAACCATGGCCTTCAAGCCCTACTACACCACCAAGCAGGGCGGCCTCGGCGTCGGGCTGCTGATGGTCAAGCGAATCATGGAGCGCTTCGGCGGCAAGGTCAGCCTGACCAGCCGCGAGCGGGAAGGCACCCGCATCTGCCTGAACTTCAAGGTCGCTGGGGGACGCAGGTAATGGAACACAGCGTACTGATTGTCGAAGACGACGAGCTGCTGGCCGGCAATATCCAGACCTACCTCGAACGCAAGAACTTCGAGGCCCTGGTGTGCCACTCGGCCGAAGAGGCACTGGAACTATTGCAGGACCAAGTGCCCGACGTGCTGCTCACCGATAATTCCCTGCCGGGTATGAGCGGCCATGAGCTGATCCGCGAAGTGAGCGCCCGTGCGCCGCAGATCAAGCCGATCATGATGACCGGCTACGGCAACATCGAAGATGCGGTGCAGGCGATGAAGGCCGGTGCCTTCCATTACCTGACCAAGCCGGTGGCCCTGGCCGAGCTCAAGCTGCTGCTGGAAAAGGCCCTGGAAGCGCAGCGCCTGGAGCACAAGCTGGACTTCTATCACAGCCGTGCGGCCCAGGACTCCGGGCTGGAGGCGCTGATTGGCGATTCGCCGGCGATGCTGGAAGTCAAATCCATGGTGCGCCAGTTGCTGGATGCCGAAAGCCGCATGGCAGACGCCGAGCTGCCGGCGGTGCTGATCGAAGGCGAGACCGGCACCGGCAAGGAACTGATCGCCCGTGCCCTGCACTTCGACGGCACGCGCAGCAAGGGACCCTTCGTCGAGTTCAACTGCGCCTCGATTCCCGCGAATCTGCTGGAGGCCGAGCTGTTCGGCCACGAGAAGGGCGCCTTCACCGATGCCAAGGACCGCCGCGTGGGCCTGGTGGAGGCCGCCGACGGCGGCACCCTGTTCCTCGACGAGGTGGGCGAGATGGACCTGATGCTCCAGGCCAAGCTGCTCAAGCTGCTGGAGGACCGCACCATCCGCCGCATCGGCTCGGTGAAAGAGCGCAAGGTCAACCTGCGCATCATCAGCGCTACCAACTGCAACCTCGAACAGATGGTGCAGGAGGGCAAGTTCCGCCGCGACCTGTTCTTCCGCCTGCGCATCATCTCCATTCGCGTGCCCCGGCTGTATGCGCGCGGCGACGACATCCTGCTGCTGGCCCGGCATTTCCTCAAACTGCACGGCAAACGCTACGGCAAGCCAGGGCTGCAGTTCAGCGACGAGGCCGAACACCTGCTGATGAGCTACAGCTGGCCGGGCAACGTGCGCGAGCTGCGCAACATGCTGGAGCAGACCGTGCTGCTGGCCCAGGGGCAACTGGTGACCGCGGCGCAATTGCACATTTGCCCGAGCCTGGTGGACGAGCTCTCCGGCCGCTACCGCACCCACGGCAATGGCAACGGCCAGGGTGTCGAGCCTGAGGCCGAGCGGGACATGGTCATCAGGATGCTCGACAAGACCGACTGGAATGTCACCAAGTCCGCGCGCCTGCTGGGCCTGACGCGGGACATGCTGCGTTACCGAATCGAAAAACTGGGCCTGGTGAGGCCGGATCGTCGCCACTGATCCACCACCAGGCACGGCGCCCTGGGCGCCAGAGTTCCCTAGCACTCCCTCTCGCCAGTACGGGAGGAGGAGATCCTTGTGGCCGGGCTGCGATCCTGCTCGCATCGCCGCATCGTCCACCGGGGTTTGGTGCCCTCACACCAGCCCCGATTTCTTATTCCAGGCGCCAGCCCCGCAAGGGGCTGGCGCCTTTGATTTTGCGGGTGCGTGGCAGGGCTGCGTGCTGTCGTTGCCAGCGCTCCAGGCGCCTTGCAGGGGCCAGCCTGCTGGCGAACAGGGAGCCATTCGCTGCTACTGGTAATGCAGCTACCGGCCCTGAACTTTGGCGGTTTCCGCGCTTCTACCGGGATAGGCATCCGTCAATGCGAGGTGGCCGTCATGATCGTGAGTATCGACCTGGACAGTGGCCTGTGCAGCCTGCTGCTCAACAGCCAGTGGGTCGAACTGCCCATTCGCCAGGTGATCGTCAGCACCGACGAAGCGCTTCACGCTCCGGTGATCCATTGCGTGGATGGCGACGCCGTGATCAGCGACATCCAGGCGCAGATGCTGATCGGCATCGGCGCCAGGGATGCGCGCAAATAGGCGTCGGGCAATAGTGGCAAGAAAGGCTGAACGAAGCCGCGCGGGCCTGGCTCCAATGTTCATAAGCCCTGGCTTTTGCACGAGGTGCAGCATGAGTAGTGAGCGAAGAAGCGGTGGGTCCGGTAAGGCGGACACGGTGCGGGATGACTTCCCGCTCTGGCTGATCGACCCCGATTGCGTGGATCTGGAACTGGAGCGTGACCCCGACGATCCGCTGTTCGACACCACTCTGGACGACGCGGAAACCTTCCGGCATTCCCACCGGGGATGAACGGGAAGGGGGTGTGGAGATGGCGTTGTCGAAATCTTTAATGTCAGAATGAAATCAAGCGGCATGGACGTCACCCACCTGATCGGGCTCCCGGCTCTGGTTTCGGCATTTCATCGACGCTCCAGGCCGAAGAAAGAAAAAGCCCCTGAAAATCTCTCGATCTTCAGGGGCTTTGCATTTGGGCCGGGGTCGTTTGAACTCGGCTTGTAGTGGTCAACCCATCCCGGACAGTGGGTTAAGTTTTTCTTCGGCCACGGCGGGCGGCAGCCCATCGTTGAATTGATGCGGCCTGATCCAGTTGTAGCGGTGCATCAGATAATGGCTGATGTCCCGCTGAGCCTCCTGCGCCGTCAGGTAGCCCGTCGACGGGATCCACTCCGACTTCAGACTGCGGAACAGGCGCTCCATCGGCGAATTGTCCCAACAATTCCCCCGACGGCTCATGCTCTGCTGCATCCGGTAGCGCCAGAGCCGTTGCCGGAACAGGCGACTGGCGTACTGGCTGCCCTGATCCGAATGAAACAGCACCTGCTGTGGCTGGCCGCGTTGTTCGTAGGCCATGTCCAGCGCCTTGATCACCAGTTCGGCATCTGGCTTGGCCGAGAACGCCCAGCCGATCGCACGTCGCGTATGCAGATCCAGCACGGCGGCCAGGTAATGCCAGCGGCCTTGCGCCCAGACATAGGTGATGTCGCCACACCAGACCTGATTGGGATGCTCGGTCGTGAACTCGCGGTTCAGCCGGTTCGGGATGTCCGGGCGTTCAACCGTGGCCTGCTTGTAAGCGTGCGAGCCTGGCTGCTTGCTGACCAGACCCAGCTCACGCATCAGCCGACGCACGCGAAAACGGCCAATCGTCACGCCGTCTTCGCGCAGCATGCCCAGGATGCTGCGGCTGCCGGCCGCGCCTCGACTCTGGCTGAACAGCTGGTTGACTTGGCTGCGTAGCGCAATGCGACGAGCATCGACATGGCGACGTCGAAGGCGGTGGGCGTAGTAGCAAGACCGCGCCACATCGAAAGCTGAACAGACCACTTCTACCGACTCCTGCTCACTCAACTGGTCTATCAGCGCGTACGATCGAGTTCGTCTGACATCAAGAGAGCGGTAGCCTTTTTTAAGGTTCATCGCGCTTTCCCGGGGAAGGCGGCCTTGATTTTCAGGAAAAAGTAGGCCGAGTCCCGAAAGCCATAGGCCATGCGTTTGATCACCTTGATGCGGTTGTTCACCCCCTCCAGGACACTGGTGTGCAGGGGGAAGCGCGCACTGGCGAGGATGCCCGGGCGTATTTGCGCAGGTTGCGGGCAAAGCGTTGCAATGGCGCGAAGGTTCGCCAGCGCCGCCAGCCCTCCCGCACGCTGGGGGCATACCAGATTTCCTTCAGGGCATCCTTGAGCACATAGACCGTGGCCAGTGGCTGGTTGGCGTCGAGGAGTTCCTGTAACTGCACGAC